>CAZSVY010000115.1:0-7943 GCA_964610495.1 uncultured Methanosarcinales archaeon | reverse complement strand
TACGCCTTGCTTGTTATTTATTTTACAATCATACGCCAACGCCAATGAGTTAACGCAGTCATCATGGCTACCCTCTGGAGCTGAGTATTTAACTCGCCCGTTTGAGTAGACAAATTCAAACTGCTCTACCCTTAACTAATGTTATTGAATCATTTGAAAATATTGTCGGTAACTTAATGCATGAAGTATTGTCCAACCTTGAAGAATCTCAAAACCTTAGTTCGGTTCGTGATTCTCTTCTTCCTAAACTCATGTCAGGAAAAATTCGTGTTCAGATTTAAGTAAATCCGATGCCGTTAAGTCCATCATTTTTTTCTTTTTATTCTTCAAGGGAATGGCCGCTCGCTTGCGAGCGGACAAGACACGTTAAAGACAGCTAATACGGTTTTCAGGTTTTCAAATAAACCATTTCTTCAGAGCCGCCAGCCGGTTTTTTGATCAGTTTCTTGTCGGTTTGGTTGATTATAAATTTTTGATTCTTCTAAAAGTGGACTGCGCCGCCAACAGAAAAAAATATATTATATAAGCTATCTGCCGGTTTGTTTATTAAATTTTTTTAATATCTTGCGTGAGTAAAAATTGCCTCATAAAGCAAAGGCAAAAGATCCGTATGTCAGTTCTCTTTTCAACTTTCTTATATACTCCTTTGTGAATGTCCCATCTAGTTTTAAAACAACCTGGGCAGTCTAAATTTTCCAGAATCACTTAAAAAACTAAGAAAACTCCTGGAATCGATTGGAAAAAATGAAACTTTTTTATAATTTCATACTGTTAACTAATAATTCATCTGTGTAAACGACTTTACAGAGGTTCATAACTTGGTGACCAGGGAAATGAAAGAACCCGAAAAAAATTTCGACAGGGCGATAGAATTTGCCGAGAAAAAGAAAGAGGAAGCACTAAAGAAAGCAACCAATAAGGTTGAAAAAGAGTACTTGGAACACGCATTCGACAAGGAAATACAGGAACTTAAAGAGAGAAAGAAAAAATTAGTAGATAGTCGTGAATTAACAGAAAAGAAAAAAAACGAAGAAATGGAGAAACGAAAACAAAAGAAAAAAACAAAAGAAACGAAAAATTAAAGGAAGAAACTTAAATCAGGCTCTCATTTCAAGTTTATATAAAGGCCATTTCAGGTTAATCCAATAAGTTTTTGATTTTTCTAAAAGATGGACTGCGCCGCCGACAAAAAAATAATTAATCTGTTATACACTCATTTTTTTTCGTTTTCCGGCTTTTTCTAATTTCCAGTTGAAAAAGCACTAATTATGATTAGTACTAATCCAGATTAGTATTTTGAAAATTCAATATCGGGAAATTGCTTCTGTATTTTGCCAGATGAGAAATATTGATTTTCTGTCTTCTGCCTGAAAAAGGCGACATCATAGGTCGAGGTTTCTGAATTCGCATTTATTCAAACGAAGAGCACAACAGAATAGTTACACTTAAATAAATTTGCCGGGATACACAATTCTAATTTTTTACGTTAATGTTTTAATGGCAGAAACTCTCTTTTGAATGGAAACCTGCCCCTATTAAGGCAAAATCATACAAAACAGACAAGAAAATAGATAAAACAGACAAAAAAGACAGGAGAAATCTCTATTCCGGCCTTCATCCCCGAATCCGAAGTTGAAGTGGCAGCCCTTGAAATCCTCTCAGAGCTTGGCTACGATTACCTTTACGGTCCGGACATTGCCCCGGAAACGGAAGATGCCGGGAGGGACGATTTCGGGACTGTTATTCTGCCGCGCCGGCTTCGGGCTGCAGTTGATATACTGAATCCCGGAATTCCGGCAGGAGCAAGGGAAGAAGCAATAAAAAAGGTGCTTCGGTCAGAAAGCCAGGATCTCGTACATAACAACCGTTCTTTTCACAATATGCTTGTAAACGGGGTTGATGTGGAGTACCAGGGACAGGACGGGGAAACCATTTATGATAAGGTCTGGCTTTTTGACTTTTCAGAGCCTGCGGAAAATGAATTTCTTGCGGTCAACCAGTTTACCATTATAGAAGAGGGAACAACAGGCCTTGCCTGCATGCCCGACGGGGACAGGAAATGTGTGGTTGTCTGGCATACACAGGGATCGGGAAAAAGCCTTTCAATGGTTTTTTATACAGGGAAACTTGCGCTCGAACTCGACAACCCAACAATTGTAGTGCTTACGGACAGAAAAGACCTTGACGGGCAGCTCTTTGATAATTTTGCCCGCTGTAGCGAAATCCTGCGCCAGCAACCTGTCCAGGCCGAAACAAGGCTCACCTTAGAGAGCTTCTTTCAGTCTCTTCGGGAGGGATTGTATTTACGACAATTCAGAAATTCTCACCCGAAGATGAAGAAGACCAGTTTCCTATACTCTCCGAAAGGAGAAATATTGTTGTAATTGCTGATGAAGCCCACCGCAGCCAGTACGGCTTTGATGCAAAATTCCGGGAAAGGGTGGTAGAAGGCGAAAAGGTTGCGGAGATATCCTACGGCTTTGCAAAGCACATGCGAGATGCTCTTCCCAGCGCGTCTTTCATCGGATTTACCGGCACTCCCATTGAACTCGATGACAAGAGCACGCCTGCTGTTTTCGGGGATTATATTGATATCTACGACATTGAGCAGGCTGTAAACGATGGAGTTACTGTACCTATTTCCTATGAGAGCCGCCTATCAAAGCTTGACCTGGTCAAAGAAGCAAGGGAGACATTGGATGCTGAGTTTTCAAAGATAACTGACGATTGGGGTTCATATGAGGCCGAAAAACTCAAATCTCGCTGGTCGCGGCTGGAAGTCGTGGTCGGAAGTAAAGATAACCTGAGAAAGCTCGCTGCTGATATTGTCTTCCATTTCGAGAAAAGGCTTGAAGACGCTATGGAAGGCAAAGGTATGATCGTCTGCATGACCAGACAGATTTGTGTCGATCTATATAATGAAATCACAGCCCTTCGCCCGGAATGGTATGACGACGACGACCTGAAAGGCCAGATAAAAGTGATCATGACCGGCAGCGCGGCCGATGACGAGATCCTGCAACCGCATATTCGGAACAAAGGCCGCAGGATGAAGATCCGGGACAGGATGCAGGACCCGAACGATTCCCTGAAACTTGTTATTGTCTGCGATATGTGGCTTACCGGCTTTGACGCTCCCTGCCTGCACACCATGTATTTCCTGAAGTGGCTTCAGGGGCACAATCTTATGCAGGCAATAGCTTCCATAAACCGTGTTTTCAGAGATAAGCCCGGATGACTTATTTTCCTAATGCAGCAATTAGACAGCACTCCCTAATAAGGATCTATTTCCAGACGCTCATCAAAGGTTATTTTCTTACTGCGAACTATACCAGACTAATTCTGAAGCGTGAACCTGCAAATATTTCAGCTGTCTTCTGCCCTGTTTTGTGATATCACTAATTAATTTCCAAAGCGTTATATAAGATGCACATATAAATAAGTAAAGTACAAAATAGTACTTTATAGAACAAATATGGTGATTATTACGAGTTCAAGGTCATTGCTGATAGACCCATCCCGGTGTACAGGCTGCAGGAGCTGTGAAATGGCTTGCTCCTTATACCACGAGGGTGAGTGCAGTCCGGTGTTGTCACGCATGAGGGTAGTAAAATACGAGGCTCTGGGAAGGAACTTTCCCTCAGTATGCTCTCAGTGCAGTAAGCCCCAGTGTTTGGCAGCCTGTGACCAGGGGGCCATCAGACTGAACGAGAGCACCGGAGCAGTTTCTGTGGAGGAATCCCTTTGCACCGGATGCCGTTCCTGTTTGGTAGCCTGTCCTGCTATGGGCTTCCATCCTGTGAAAAAGGTGGCCTTCAAGTGCGATTTATGCGGCGGAGATCCTCAGTGCGCCAGATTCTGCCCATCCGGAGCCCTTACTTTCCGGAGTGTGGATGAATTCCTCATGGAAAGGCGTCGTGAAATGGCAGACAAAGTAATTTTAACCGCCCAGGAGTGAGAACTATGGTCGATGGCTGGACAGGCAGAAGGCTGAGGGTAGACCTGAGCAAGAGTACGGTTAAGGTTGAGGAGATCGAGAAAGCTTACAGGGAAAAATGGCTTGGAGGCCGCGGTTTCAACTCCGAACTCCTATACCGTGAAGTTGGACCGGATGTGGATCCTTTAAGCCCGGAGAACAAGCTGATTTTTGGCGTTGGGCCCTTGACCGGAACCTTCGCACCTTCGAGCGGCCGGACTACAGTGACCGCCAAATCACCCTTAGGTGGCGGCTTTGGAGACTCGAATATGGGGGGCCACTGGGGTCCGGAACTAAAGTTTGCAGGCTACGATCAGCTGGTAGTAGAAGGAAAAGCAAGCAAACCTGTTTACCTCTGGATAGATGACGAGCATGTGGAGATAAGGGACGCCGGGCACCTCTGGGGCAGGACTGTCCCTGAGGCGGACGCGATCCTTAAAGAGGAGCTGGGATCAAAGGAGATCCACATCGCTTTGATTGGCCCTGCCGGAGAGAACCTGGTCAGATATGCCTGCATCCTGAATGACGTTTATAGAGCGGCCGCAAGGACAGGAATTGGCGCTGTAATGGGTTCCAAGAATTTGAAAGCCGTAGCCGTTCGAGGCACCGGGCCTGTGACAGTTTCCCACCCCGACGAGTTTTACCAGGTCTGTGCTGACATCCGTGAAAGAATGAAGCGAGATTTGATGGTTCAGATGCTCTATGATCAGGGCACCTGGCTTCTAACAATGCCTGCTAATTACGAGCAGGGCTGGTTCTGCTGGCACAACTTTCAGAAAGGCTTCCATCCGGATGCCAGTAAGCTCAGTGGGGAGAACCACAGGGATAATTTCCTTTCTCACCGGGAAGGCTGCTTTGCCTGCCCTATTTCATGCGGCAGATTCAGCAAGATAAAAGAAGGCAAGTATGCAGGCGAAATCACAGGCGGACCGGAGTACGAGACTCTGACAGCCGTAGGGCCGCGCATCGGCCTCCTTGACATGGACGAGGTAGTGCATAATAATAAGCTGGTTAATGAGCTGGGCCTGGATTCGTGTTCCTGTGGGGGAGCTATCGCCTGGGCTATGGAGTGCTGGGAGAAAGGCCTGTTAACCCGGGAAGACACGGACGGCCTTATCCTTAATTGGGGAGATCAGACTTTAATCGACCGACTCATCAGAATGATCGCTTTCCGAGAGGGCTTTGGTAACATCCTGGCTGAGGGGTCCAGTCGGGCAGCCGAGCTTATGAATCGAGGTGCAGATTTTTCCATCTCTGTAAAAGGCCACGATATGTCCCAGGACGATCCTCGCGGGCTCGGCTTTGCCTTTGGAATAGGGTTTGCTACTGGCCGCAGGGGCGGTGACCATCTCCAGGGCCTGCCCTGCCTGGAGCTGACTGGCGGCTTTTATCCAGGCCTGGTAGAGAAGATCCTGGGAACCAGGGAAGCGGAGGACCGTTTGTCACCAGTTAAAAAGCCGGAAATGGAGAAGTACTCCGAGGATCTCAAGGCAGTAGGGGATAGCCTTACGCAGTGCACTTTCACGCACAACTGGTCTTTTGCCGTTCAGCCCGAAGACATGGTGCGGCTGCTCTCTGCGGCTACGGGCATGGATATCTCTGCAGATGACCTGCTCAGGATCGGCGGAAGGATAGTACACCTGGAGAGGGCTTACTGGAACCGCCTCCTCGTAGGATGTATGGAAGATCACTGTCCAAAGAGGTTTACCCAGGAACCCATGCCTGACGGCCCGAACAAAGGCATGGTCTTCCCGGAGGCGGATCTGATTCCTCGCTACTATGACGTGCGTGGATGGGATAGAATGACAGGTTTCCCTCTTCCAGACGTCCTGATAGAGTATGGCCTGGAAAACGTTGCCAGAGATCTGGAGCCTTGCCGGGAAGAATACCAGAAAAAAATGCAGATGGAAGTTCAGATGGCTGAAAAGCTGTAAAACATTTAGAGGTAGCCAGAGACCGCCTGAATTCGTGAGGCCAGGAAAAATGCAGGTGATTGTTCGATACTATGGTTTTTTCTCTACAGTGACCAGGAAGCTATACGAGACCGAGGAAGTAACAGAAGGACAGAGGGTTAAGGATCTGATAGAAATCCTATCCGGGAGATATGGCTACAAATTCTCACAGCTCTGCTTTATTCGACCCCTTTATAGCGATAAGGAGTATGCGAATATCTGCCTTAATGCCCTGGACCTGAATAATATCCAGAAGTTTCCCCGAGGGCTGGAAACTACCCTTAAAGAAGGAGATACGGTCTCCTTTGGTGTGATGGGAGGGGCTGCATGAGCCAGGATAGATGGTCCAGGCAGACCTTAATACCGGGTTTCGGGGATGAGGGACAGCGTAAGCTTTCAGAAAGCCAGGTGGCTGTGCTGGGTCTGGGTGGGGTGGGAGGCCCTGCTGCCCTCTACCTGGCGGCTGCGGGCGTAGGGAGCCTGCTTCTGGTCGACCGGGATGTTGTGGAGATCAGCAACCTTAATCGCCAGGTACTCTTCTGCGTAAAAGACCTGGGTAGTCTCAAGGCAGAAGTAGCCGGTAAACGCCTGCTATCTCTGAATCCCAACTTGAAGGTTAAGGTTGTGGCCAGAGACCTGACAGAAAGTGATATGATTACCCTTTTGAAAGGTTGTCAGTTCATTCTGGACTGCTTCGATCGAAACGCTGATCGTCTGGCGGTCAACCGGGTTTGTATGAGGCTGGGAATTCCTGCAGCCCACGGCTTCGCACAGGATTTCAGCGGCGAAATCTTTACGGTTGTTCCCGGCAAAAGTGCGTGCCTGGCATGTGCACTGGACGAAAACTTTCCCGAGCCCGATATCACGCCTGTTCTGGGAGTTACCACAGGACTGGTTGGAATCGCTATGGCAACGGCTGCTATCCTGAACCTAACGCAACTGGGAGACCCGGCAATTGGGGAGAGAACCATTTACGACCTGGCTTTTTCCAGGGTTCTTAAGATTCCAGTAAAGAGAAGTATCCGCTGTCCTGCCTGCATGAATGTCCGGGCTGAAAGCTGAAAGCTTCTCATTATTATTTTGGGCTGTTTGGGGATGTTTGCTTACTATTTACAGGCTTTTATACAAGCTTTTCAAGATACTTCCAAAACATGTCTAATGTAATTTGAACTTGTCTACTCTGAAAACTTAATAGTGAGGTTGAGAATAATCTGGCTTTTTTGTGATACATTCTCGATTTTTAAGTCCCCAAATCTTAAAATAGCTTTTTTCATCTGGATTTTTTAATATATCCTGCCATTAAGCAAAAAAGGTATTCTGAGGGAGAACAGCAATCTTCTGGCTACTACCTGTTTCCCAAAATGCCGGTAAGTGTAAAAAAATGCGTAAAAAATAGTAGTATTGATCAGGACTATTAAAAGTTTATAAGTGGACTCGGCAGGTCTATATCCTCAATTATATAGTAATCCTAAACATACAATTTATACACATAATTGAATCGGTTGATGATATTCATTGTATGGATATTGGCTATATAATGGCAAAACAGTGGTTGAGAGCTTCAGATTGGCCTTCACAGCACTGCCGAAGATCCTGTTGATTCCCTCAAGAATAATATCATATCAATGTATTCCGTGCTCTTTTCGTTTGTATTCGAGAATCTCGACGCGTAAAGCTTGATTGGCTTTTTACAACTCAGCGATCCGTTCCCGCATTAAGATCTCCATTCATCCCCATTCGGAAGTTTAAAAGATCTTCTTTCCTCGGAAAGTCACTGTCCCGTCACTAAGTTGACGATCAGCGCCATTCCGGCCAGGGCCATTATCAGCGTGATCGTCCATCCAATAACGTTGCTCACCTTCGAGTTGACGAACTGGCCCATGACGTCTTTCCTGTTCGCAATCATGATGACCAGTGCCATCAGCGGCGGGGCAGCCAGGCCGTTCAAGGCGGCTGTGTAATAAAGGGCTTTTATAGGGTTGATTCCAAGCCAATCAAGAGACATGCCGATTAGC
>CAZSVY010000114.1:0-5407 GCA_964610495.1 uncultured Methanosarcinales archaeon | reverse complement strand
CATTTCTTCCAGCCTGTCGTAATAGTCCGGAAACTCGTTAAGATGGGCCAGGGCGATTTTTCCTGTCATTATGGGGTCATCGTTAGTAACGTTTGTCCAGGGGTCGCGGGTCCCGTGTTCAAGTTCGACGTCCATGCCTCTGCGGAACTGGTCGACATCAAACTTATCCCATTTTATTCCCAGCTGTTCCCCAACTGCTTTTGCCTCTTCAGCCGTAAATTGCTTTTTTGTCAAAAGTATCACTCCAACTAATTATTTAATCTTTGACAATTGTCTAATAATTGTCTAATAATTGTTTAATATTGTTTAATAGATCTGTACTTAAGGATTTTCCTGCAAAAGCTCGGCTATATAGTTATTATTTACTTTGGAAAGATGAACTACAGTTTTGAATAGAAGAATCTCGAATAAAAGAGCTTTGAATAAAAGAATCTTGAATAAAAATAAATAAGACCAGACGAGAGGCAAAAATGTCAGATAGCGATTTTTTATTTATGAGGCGGGCAATCGAACTCTCCCTTGAGAATGTAAAAAAAGGAAGAGGGCCTTTTGGGGCAGTAATCGTTAGAAGAGGGGAAATCCTTGCAGAGAGCTGCAACCTGGTCACTGCGCTTAATGACCCTACAGCCCACGCAGAGATCAACGCAATAAGGAATGCAGCTCGGAAGCTCGAAACCTTTGATCTCAGCGGGTGTATTATTTACTCTTCCTGCGAGCCCTGTCCAATGTGCCTTGGGGCTATCTACTGGGCCAGGATTGACAAAGTTGTTTTTGCCAACACCACGTCCGACGCTCAAAACATTGGCTTTGCGGATTCTCTAATCTATAAAGAAATTTCACGCCCTCCTCAGGAGAGAAATATTGAATTCCGGCAGCTCCTCAGGGAAGAGGCACTGAAGGCCTTTAAAGCGTGGGAAGAATCCGAGAATAAAATAGAGTACTGAGAAAAATCAAAATCGAGATCAAACTCAGGAATCAAACTCAAGAATTAAAATCAAGAATTAAAATCAAGAATTAGTTAGGAATTAAAGCTAGCAGGAAGTTCCTAAAAGAGCAAAGACTTCTTATAAAAGTTCTTGTATAAATATTTATTTGAAGGATTAATTATTTCTGCCACTTGTTCCTCAAGATTTAACTTATCTGATTACCATTAACAGATGAACTCTCTTCTAATTTCATCTAGCGGGAAACTAATTTCTTTCATTAGCGCATAAATATATTTGGAGCATTAATGTGCCACTGGAGGCATCAAATGCGCAATTGGGGCGTTGAATTCTATAGGGAATATCCTGTCCTTATCCGGATATTTCCAACTTGAGGATGAAAGTTTAAATGTGTTGCCGCACTTTTTAGATTACAATAAATAATTTTAGAGGGGATTTCTGGGGAATGTCTGAGAATAAAAGCAAATATATCCGCTGGTTTGAAGAGACCACGATTGATGATGTCCCGCTGGTTGGCGGGAAGAATGCTTCCCTTGGGGAGATGTACAGGGAACTTACCTCACAGGGAGTAAGGATCCCAAATGGTTTTTCAGTCACCGCTGAAGCTTACTGGCATACTCTTGAAGCCGGAGGGATTCTGGAAAAACTCAAAAAGACAATGGAAGGGCTCGATACATCGGATATTGCAGACCTCGCAAGAAGGGGGAAAATGGCAAGAGACCTGATCCTCGGGGCAGGAATCCCGGACGACCTCTGGGAAGAAATCAAAACCGCCTATGACCGCCTCTGCGAGCAATATGGGGAAGATACGGATGTAGCCGTCCGGAGTTCGGCAACGGCTGAGGATCTGCCTACAGCTTCTTTTGCGGGCCAGCAGGAGACTTACCTGAACATCCGGGGCTATCCCGGGCTGCGGGACGCATGCATACGTTGTTTTGCTTCGCTTTTTACGGACAGGGCTATTTCCTACCGCGTAACCAACAAATTCGACCATTTCAAGGTGGCTCTTTCCATAGGAATTATGAAAATGGTCAGGTCGGACCTGGCTTCCAGCGGGGTTATTTTTACCCTGGATACGGAAACCGGCTTCAGGGACGTAGTTTTTATCACAGGTGCATACGGGCTTGGGGAAAACATTGTTCAGGGACAGGTCAATCCCGATGAGTTTTATGTCTTCAAGCCGACTTTCAGGAAGGGATACAGGCCGATTGTCAAGAAAAAAGTGGGCAGCAAGGAGATCAAGATGATCTACGGGCGCGGTGATTCAAAAGTGCTCACCAGGAACGTAGAGGTTCCTGAGGCTGACAGGCTGCGCTTCTGTATCAGTGACGAAGAAGTGCTCAAACTTGCCGAGTATGCGATTGCTATAGAAGACCATTACTCCGGGAAGTACGGAGAATCGCGGCCAATGGATATTGAGTGGGCAAAGGACGGTATAACAGGTGAACTTTTCATAGTGCAGGCAAGGCCGGAGACGGTTCAGTCCCAGCGGAGTAAAGATGTCCTTGAAACCTATGTACTTGAAAAACGGTCCGAAGTCCTTGCAAGAGGCAGGAGCGTAGGCGATAAAATTGCGTCGGGAAAAGCGCATGTAATTCCGGATGTCTCAGACCTGCCTTCTTTTAAACCGGGAGAAATCCTGATCGCGGATACCACAACTCCGGACTGGGAGCCTGTAATGAAAACCGCGGCTGCGATTGTCACGAACAAAGGAGGAAGGACGTGCCACGCAGCCATTGTCAGCCGGGAACTCGGGATCCCTGCAGTCGTAGGAGCAGGCAATGCAACCGAAGTGCTTGAGACAGGCAGGGAGATTACGGTGAGCTGTGCCGAAGGCGAGGATGGGCTTGTATATGATGGTATTCTTCCTTTTCATAAAGATACCCTTAGCCTGAAAGACATAAAACGCCCGAAAACCGAAATCATGATGAATCTTGGAAATCCGGAGGAAGCTTTTGGCTTTTCCATGATCCCGAACGACGGAATAGGGCTTGCCAGGCTGGAATTTATTATTACAAGCTATATCAAGATCCACCCTATGGCTCTCGTGCACCCTGAAAAGGTCAAAGACCTTAAAGTTCTTCGAGAAATCGGACAGCTTACCCGAGGCTACAGGAGAGAAGATTATTTTGTCGAGCAACTTGCCCAGGGAGTCGGAACTATTGCTGCGGCTTTCTATCCGAAGCCGGTTGTAGTCCGTATGAGCGACTTCAAGACCAATGAGTATGCAAGCCTTGTTGGGGGCAGCTACTTCGAAATGGAGGAAAGCAATCCCATGATAGGGTTCAGGGGAGCTTCCCGCTATTTTGATGAGCGCTACAGGGAAGGGTATGCCCTTGAGTGCAGGGCTATGAAAAAGGTCAGGGATGAAATGGGGCTTACAAACCTTATTCTTATGATCCCCTTCTGCAGGACGGTTGAAGAAGCGCGGAAAGTTATTGCCGAAATGGAAAAAAACGGACTCAAAAGGGGAGAAAACGGGCTCCAGGTCTATGTTATGTGCGAGATCCCGAATAACGTTCTCCTTATCGATGAATTTAGCGAATTCTTCGACGGTTTCTCGATAGGCTCAAATGACCTGACCCAGCTGACCCTTGGGGTTGACAGGGATTCCGAACTTCTTGCCGCAGAATTCGATGAGCGGGACCCCGGGGTTATGAAAATTATGGCAATGGCTGTGCAGGGAGCAAAACGGAACCGGAGACACAGCGGGATTTGCGGACAGGCTCCAAGCGACTTTCCTGAAATTGCGGAGTTCCTGGTAAGAGAGGGAATAGAATCCATTTCACTTAATCCCGATTCGGTTATGAAGATCACCCTTAAAGTTCTGGAGACTGAAAAAGAACTGGGAAGGTAGTAAAAAAACTAGAAAGAAGCTTGGAAAGAAACTTAGAAAGTAATTAAATGAGCTGGGAAAACAAGGCTAGAATAGTTGAAAAAAATGTCTGAATGAATATTAGATTGATGGAGATTTCAATTAATAAGCTTATTGGGAGAAATTTGAATGTCTCTCTTAAAATATTGTCCGGAGTGCCACTCCAAACTTGAGAATGATCTATTCAGGGAATTTCAGTACTGTCCTGTATGTGGGTACTGGACAAAAAAGGAAACTGTGAGACTTGAGCCATTGATAATTATGGAGTGAGACAGAAATGTTTGAATCTTCTGTAGAATGTACTCGATGCGGCACACCCCTTAAAAAGCAGGTTATTGGTTCAAATATATTTTATTACTGTAGAAAATGCGGGTGTACATCTTCGGCCACATTTGCCAGTATGTCTTCTCGATGTACGGCTCGGCAGATAATTTTTGAAAAAACCTGCATCCAGAAATAATCTTTAAAACCTGAAATTTCCAGCAAAACCGATTCTGGCTGATTCTGGTCGATTCTGGTCGATTAACCAGTTTATGGCCCGGCCGGTTTTGTTTTGAACTTTAAGTATTCGGTTTTAAGCTTTCATACTTACTATTTTTCCATCTTCCTTAATTTATCTCCCTGCTTACTATTTTTCTTTCTTCTTTATTTTCGCTTTCCTTTTCTTCTCCTGCATCCTGTCTCTAAAAATGAACTTTCATGTTATCCGGAGAAAAAGCATATCATTTTAAACCTGTAACTGATATCATAAACTTTAAAACTCCCATACCTCATAGCCTTTCCAGTCTGATCACTTATGGTTGAAAAAGAAATAAATACCGTCTGCAGCCAGTATGGCCTGAGACTGACCAGTCTCTCGGAACTTACCTTAAAAGTTAACCTGCCGGATGTAAATCTTGAGAGAGGTTTTGTTGAGCAAGAGAATTCTCTTTACCTCCCTCTCCATGAGGAGAGACCGGCGGTCTCTTCCCTTTATGGAGTGGGAATGGAATTCCAGGCTTATATCCAGTTTGTTCTTAATCCCGAAAGAGTAAATTCGGAATATCTTGCAGATTTTTTCAATAATACTCTGGGCCTGAAAATCCGGAAATCCTGGTTAACAAAGGGCTTTATCCGGGGACCTGAGGGCCGACTCGTCCCGCACGAGCTGGTTGTGGATTCTTCACATGGGTCCGTCCCGGAGGCTCTCAGCCGAAGGGCTATCTTTTCAGGAGAATCTGAGTTTGCTGCGGCAGCCCCTGTTATAGATGAATCCGGGTTTGCAGGCAGGGCTTCTGTGGAGGATATGTGTACCGAGCTTGACGGAAGTATTGATTTGTTTCAGGGTCAGGGAGCTCACATTCTTGCCGGAAATTCGCATCCCTCAATGGTCAGTCTCGATTTTCTCATGTATAGCAAACTGTACCTGCCTGATTTGCAGGCCCAGACGAAAATTCTTAGAATTAAGCGCCTTACAGGGGAACTCATTTCCCAGCTTGGTCTTTTCAAGCACAGGCTCTCGACTTACCCTAAGAATCTTGCACATATCGAAGAGAAGCTTGAACTTATCAGGGAGGCTATCGAGCTTGCAAACGATTCGGATTACATC
>CAZSVY010000113.1:0-3184 GCA_964610495.1 uncultured Methanosarcinales archaeon | reverse complement strand
AAATCGAAATTGAAGAAATGGAAGGAAGGCAGCATGGATTTTGAATAAGCATCAAAGACCTCTGGAAAAAGCAATCTGTCCTTCAGTTCTTGCTACTATTTCTATTCGCATTCTAAACTCTTAATAAATTTACAATACAAGTCATTATACCAGTTAAGGAAGATAAGCCAGATAATACACAAAAGCACTTAAAACCAGCCTGATTAATGAGAAAACAATCGAAATCATTGAGAAAGCCAGCAGATATACGTTTAGAGCCAGGATCCCTGTAAAAAGGCCGGAAAAATCGGCATTGAAAATAAGGGCAACTAAATTTACCAGTAAAATAAAAGTGAAGATTGTTATTAAGCCCCTGCCTGCCCCTTTAAGGTCTTCCCGGCTCAGGGCTATATGAGAAGAGATTCCGATTGCGAGAGCAAAATAGATCCAGAAATTGAGAGAAAGCAGGTTTTCTGCCGAAAAAATACTTTCAAAGAGACCCGCTGTAAGGGCGAAGATTTTTGTCAACATATACTGGTCCGGCCGGACGGGTTCAAGGGCAAGATAGTCGGCAACCCTGGCAAAGGAATCCGGCAGGAGCAGGTGCATCCCGACGATGAGGGCTGCAGTCCCGCTGAAGATCGGGCCCATGCCTATGAAAAAGTTTCCTATGTTCTGGTAGAGGCTTTTCGGGTTCCATCCGTGATTGACGTATCCCAGGATTCCGTCCTTTGCTTTGCGGTCAAATAACCTGAACTTATTTACTTTGTGCCTGAATAAATAGCACATCAGCAGGTGACCGAGTTCATGAATAGGAGTGCCTATCCAGGCCGTAACCAGGATTCCTTTCCTGCCGAAGACCTTCTGGACGTAGAAGTTGGCTCGATTTTCAAGAAGGCCGAGTATTATGCCGATAAGGATCAGAGAGCCTGTGACGCAGAAGGTTTCGAACAGGCTTACCCGAAAAAATGTGAGAAGTGCGCTTTCCATTTTTAATTCCTTTTTACCTATATTTTCAGGAGAAACTCAGTTTCAAATTGGCCCGGAATAAGATTCCACAGGCAAATTTCTTATTACAAGGCGGTTGAAGAAAATATAGTCTTCGTGCCTGCCGCGTATAAACGCAGGCAGCCTGAGAAGAAAAAAAGAACTTAAAAACCTCAGAGCAGGGCTTGAAAAAACAAATCACTTCTTTCTCGAAAACAACCGATAGTTGGAGTAGCTAACGCTTAGTAGCCAACAGTTATTTCTTTCAGCACACTTCGACATCTTCCTGGCGTGCAAGATCAAACCAGACAGGAGTTGTATCCTCAGGGTCACAGTTATAGTTTATTGTGATTTCTTCATCTTCCTGGATATCTCTTATACAGATATATTTCAAAAGGTTATTATCGAAGTCTTTGCAGTACCTCGCATTCGGGGTGTACGAGTGGTTGTAAAGGGAGCCATAGCCCAGTGCGATAGCCGCAGCTTTTGAATCGGGCCCCCAGGCAAAGTAATAATTGTAGAGCTCGGTAAGCTCAAGTGAATCTATCTCTTCAGCGGGTAAAACTATGACAGGACAGGTTTCTATTACCTCGCCTCTTTTAAAATTTCGCTGTGCAAATACCCCTCTACCTTTTCCAGGTGAGTCTTTCACGCTTATTGGCTTCATATGACCGGATTCCTGCAAACTTTGAAAAATTGAGGGTAAACTGTTTTATTATTTGAGAAGACATATAATTTATAGCTTTCCCTCAAATCTTTTTGAAAGATTCTCTATTTATAAAGCATCTTATTTTCCGGATACGGGACTTCGGGATTCAGAACTTCCGGATGCAGGGAATCTGGATTCAGGGATTTTATCCGTACTCCTGACAAACCTGAAGTACCCAAAGCCTATCAAAAAGATAGGATAAACAATTTTCCAGGTAAACCCTGAAATTAAAAGACTCAGGGATACTACTGAAAGAGCCGTGATGACCCATTTCTGCCAGCCAGCTTCGGTTTTCCAGTAGGCGATTATAATGAAGGCGTAGAGGAAAACGAAGTTCTGGTTTACGAGCAGCATCATGGCTGATACGGGAATTTTGAAGAGGTAACTTCCGGCAATAAGACAGATTGAAAGAATATACAGCCCAACCAGGCTGGATACAGGGATACCTCCTGTTGAAAGTTTTCCGAAAGCCTGAGGGAAGATACCTGTCCTGCCTCCTGCATAGAGCAGGCGGCTTGCAGTAAAATTCCAGGAACAGGCATTTGCTGCAATAACTATTATCATGAGCCAGATGAGGAGATTTCCTCCGGGCGTAAAAAGCACGAGACCGGAAAGTCCGGCTGCACCCTGAAGGGGAGTGCCTGAAGCACTGGCTCCCGTGCTGATAAGGGCAAGCACAAGGTAGATCGAGGTCACAAGAACAAAGCTCAGCCAGTAAAGGCGAGGTACGTTTCTCTCAGGATCTTTTATCTCTCCCAGGGAAAAAGAAAGGTTTTCCCAGCCCAGAAAGGCCCAGAAGAGGAGAGCTGCAACTTTCCAGGTGTTACTCAGGTCTACATACCCTTTACCGTTAATAGCTTCACTGGCAATCCCGAGGCCTGAGCCCAGAAAATCAAGGTTAAAGGTGATGAGCAGGCCTATGAGCAGGAAAAGGACAGCCAGAGCTGCATAGTTGATCATGGAGATAACCCTCATTCCTGCCAGGTTAGAAAGGAACATCAGGGTTACAAGGAGGACCGCAAAAAGCGCTGCTCCGGCTTCGGACAGCTGGAAAAGCTGCCTCATATATTCACTGCCTATAAGAGCAACCGCAGGAAGCCCGAAAAGGAAAGAGCCTCCCACAAGGTAGGAAACCGCATACCCTCCCCAGGGCCCCACAGCCTCTTCAGCATACCCTGCAAGCCCGGCTGTCGAAGGAAATCTCAAACCAAGGCGGGAGCAGATCGCAATAAGCGGGACTGCGACAGCGGCTATAAGGAACCATCCGAGGATCGCTTCATGGATAGTACCCCCATCAAGCGCCAGGCCCGGCAGCGCCAGAATCCCTGTCCCTATAAGCATGCAGATTGCAAGCCCCATACCCCGCCTGAAGGAAATTGTTTTTTCAAGTTCAGTCATTTTTATCTCTTAAATTATCTGTAAAATGTTCGGTATATTTATTTGTTCTCAAACAGGTTTTCGGACCACTTATGTGTCATTGTATATGTCCTACCCCGCCTCTCAGTAAAA
>CAZSVY010000112.1:0-8163 GCA_964610495.1 uncultured Methanosarcinales archaeon | reverse complement strand
TCAGACGTTTCATAATTCTTTGCTTCCTTTCTGGCAATCTCAGCTCTGTCTTTACAAGTTCCCTTGAAAAAGCCTTTGCAAAAAGATTGCCTTAATTTTTCTGTTTTTTCTCTTGCCGTTGCAACTTTTGATTCAATCGGGTAAGCAAAGGCAAAGAGCACTTTAACACGCCGGACAATTTCTTGCTTTGTTCGTTTTTCACTAAGAAAAGCCGCTTCGCTTCGCGAACGTAACAATAAAGTCTTGAATACGTTAGTACGGCTGTACTTTTATTAAATTTAAAATTTAATTTTCTGAAAACGCACACCTTTATATAATCCTGAACTTACCTTCTGCCATGAACAACGGTACTGTCAGAGCAAACATTAAAGAAGGCATGAATGTAGGAATCGTCTTAAAAGAAGACCAGAGAACCGGAAAAATCACCCAGGGCATTGTAAAAAGGATTTTGACCAACTCTTCAACTCATCCGCACGGAATAAAGGTCCAGTTAACGAATGGCCAGGTCGGAAGAGTTAAGGAAATCTATTAAAGGGTGCAGGATAGGTCATTTTTCGGAAATTGTCCTTTTAAATATTCAGTCCCAGATCCCGGCCGTACCCTAAATATATATAAGTTGCCAGTTCACTCAATGGAAAAAACGCAGACGGGAGTAAAACATGCTGAAGGCTATTGCTTCAAATATATTTTTCATTGCTGCATCGACTCTTAGGAGCGAAATCAAAAGAGTGTTTACGCAGCCTCAGGGTCGGAAGCAGGTTATTGTCACTGAAGAAATGCTGCAAAGACTGCCTGACCCGCTGAAGAGATATCTTTCGTATACCGGAGTGGTTGGCAAGCCGATGGTTCAAACGGTACGGCTCAAGCAGGTTGGAAAAATCCGGAAAGATGCCACGCAACCGTGGATGAACTTTGTTGCTAAAGAATACTTTTCCGTAAGCCCGCCAGGTTTTGTGTGGGTTGCGTATATGAAAGTTTTTGGTTTGCCGCTGATGCGAGTGAGAGATTATTACATGGAAGGCAGGGGTAATATTCTCGTGAAGGCGCTTTCATTATTCACGGTTGCGGATTCCGGAGGCGAGAAAATGGACCAGGGAGCAATGATGCGTTACCTTAATGAAATGATGTGGTTCCCTTCGGCTTTTCTCGGAAAGAACGTTTCTTTCGAATCCATCGATGCCAGTTCGGTGAGAGTAACCTTGAGGAATATGGGCAAAAGTGTAACAGCGACTATGTACTTCGACGATGAAGGGAAATTGACAAACTTCATGGCTCCGCGTTACCGGGATATGGGCAATAATAAATTTGAACTGGAAAACTGGTCCACTCCGATTCGAGAATATGGCGAATTCGAGGGACTGAGGCTTCCCATAAAAGGGGCAGGCGTCTGGAATTTAAAAGAAGGCGATCTGGAATATATAGATGTAACCATAACCGATTTAAAATATAATCCGCGAGGGCCGTATTGAGAAATAGAAGTAAATGAAGAAACGGATGGCACTTTACAGTTATTCTTTTAGTTATCTTTCAATAGTTGTTTTAGTTATCCTTTTAGTTACTTTTAATCATCCTTTTTTTAATTTTGACATCACGTTCTGCTTCACCAGTTTCTCATACTTTTTCCAGGTATTATCGTCAACTTCAGGCATCGAGATGATATGAGCCTCGCTTCTTTCAGGGCCTGTGCAGGAATCGATTGCCTTCTGGATGGCAGTCGGATCTGTATTTCCGACCAGGTCTATCACTTTTATTTCCCTCAGAAAACGTGAGATTGCAGTCATCGGGATTTCATTTAAATAGGGCAGGGAGGCGTGTGAACCGACAATCTTTCGTGATCCTGCCATTGTGGAAACTCCGTTTTCGGCAAGTGCGATCAGGGACTGGCCTGGCAGGTGGGCGCTTTCTTCCCCGCAGACGATCAGGCAGCTTATTTTCGGGTTTGCAAGCACATTGACAATTATTTTTTCAATCCCGAAGTTTTCGGAAAAACAGGTTCCGCAAATTGCATAGTTTTTCAGGTCCCAATCCCTGTAGTCAGAGGCAAGCGTTACCACGGCTACAGTTGAATTTATATCTCCTATTACATAATCACCGGCAGTTACAGGCCATTCCACGATATTCACTTCTCCTATTTCGCTCTTTACTCAAAATAAACTTTACTGAAACTATTTACTGAAACTATTTACTGAAACTATTACCGCTTTCAGCTATTGGCTGGAACTACTCTCAGACTCATTGTATAAATCTAGCTGAAACCAGAGTCCAGTATCAGAGTCCAATACTGGAATCCAATACTAATTTCAGCTACTTCTCGAAGGTTCATCTGAAATTTGCTCGGCCGCCGCTTCCGCAAGCCTCTGTTTTTCGATTCTTATAAGCCTGAAGGAAAGGAAAACGACCGTGTATATGATTGCGGCTGCGATCAGGAAGGAAATTGCTCCGACCTGCGTGTAAAGCAGGCCTCCTGCAAGCAATCCGATTATACTTGCAAGGCTGCTTGCACTCATGGCAAACCCCTGTACCGAGCCCTGATACTTATTACCTGCGAATTTCGAGAGGATCGAGAGGACACAGGGCCACATGATTCCGTTTCCAAGCGCAAAAAAGACGGCTGCCATATATATCAGGAAAAAGTTTCCGGGGACCAGCAGGATAAACTGCATGCCAAGGATGAAGCCGCCTGCAACGACCAGAATCGACTCACGATATCTTTTGGCAAGTCTTGCAAGAACCGGGCCCTGCACAAACGCCATAAGGGCACTAATCACGGAAAAATAAATTCCAAGTTCGGCAGGGTTCCACTCAAGGGCGGCAACTGCAAAGATGGGAAACGCAGTATAATAGATGTTAAAGCCTAGGAAGATCAGGAAATACAGTAACAGCATAAAAGGAATGTATTCAAGCTTGAAGACCTCACCGAAGGTTATCTTTTTTTCTCCCTCCACCTGATAGCATTCCTTCTGTTCCTGTCCGAGCACTTTTCTGAGGCTTTCAGGCTCGGGATACCTTTCAATTGCACAGGGCTTTGAATCCGGAAGAAGAAAAAGCACGATAAGCGTTCCTGCAACCGAAATAAGCAGGGCCGCAGATACAGGAAGAAGTTCGCCGTAGACGGTTGTTCCGAGGACGCCTGCTAGGGCAGGGCCGACCACGTATCCCAGATTGGAAGCAACCGACATCCGGCCGTAATTCTTGTTCCTATCTTCCTCAGACGTTAAATCGGCAAGGTAGGCATTTGCCACGGATATATTTCCCCCGGTAGCACCGTCAAGAGCCCTTGCGAAAAACAGTGCAAGCAGAGGGAGGGTAACCGTAAAGATGCCGAGAAGTCCGGATTTTACCTCCATCAAAGGGATTACCGGCAGGAACAGGGCGGCAAGAAAGATCACCCAGGCAATAAGGGTTCCAAGCTGGCTCAGTAACAGGATCTTTTTTCTGCCGTAAAGGTCAGACCATCGCCCCAGGATAGGGGCCCCGATGAGTTGAAAGGCCGGATAAGTCGAGGCGAGCAGGCCGTAAATCAATGCATTTCCCCCGTAGTCTGTCACAAGAAAAACAAGAAAAGTTAGAATAACCCCGAATCCGAGAGTTCCTATAAATGTGATAGTATAGAGAGGAAGAAGTGCCTTCCCGTCCGTGGATGAGGGTTTCGAATCCCGAATCATCCATAAATAATATGCATATTCTATGCCTTATAACATATCCTCATGAAATTCTCCCGGACTGTCCCTTAGTTCCCGGATTATCCCTCAGTTCCCGGGTTATCCTTTAGCTCTCAAATTTCCTTTAGCTCTCAGGCTATCCTTCAGTTCCCGAAATCTTAAGGTTTTATTTTTTAATGTCTCTTTCAGAAGAGATGGATGCATAACTGGAAATGTGTCCGCTTCTAATTATGACTCCCGGTCTATATCAATCTCTGGCAGCTTATTCAGGGGCCTTTATGAAATTTTGAGATTGAATATTGACACCCGGGGCTGTTAAAAATAATTTATCGATTCATTTACGTTTTCAGTAATTTTAACAAATATAATCGATAATAAGAGGTCAGGTAACAATTGAAACCCTTCTGTTGCACTCCCTGGTCCTCATTTCAATAATATAAGAGTTACTATATATTATTTTTAAATTTTGAGTTTCCTTCATCTTTTATAAAGGGAAATAAAGTATCATCAAGTTTTAAAAGCTTCAATCCAGAGCTATGTGTAGACTATTGCAAAAAGTATACTTATATTCTAATTTTACAATATGAGATTTAGTCTCAGCTTGCCTCCCTAGAAAGTAAAGTCAAAAGTTGGGAAGCGACAAAACGGGAATTTAAAGATCTTTAGAGCTGAAGGAATAAAGAAAAGATCTTAAAAAATAAGAAGGAAAATTCAAAAAAAGGGCGAATACTTCGAAACGTTGCGAAAAAGTGAACTTTAGGGAAGTTCAAATTAAAACTACGGCGTCTGCTGCTGTTATAATAACGTCGCACACTCCGATTCCTTCCGGAACCACTGCAGCAGGAGTCGCTAACGAATCCCGTACAGGTAACCTGTCCTGCGGCCCTGATATATTTCAGGAAGGGCAGTTGCACGGCATCAGAAATTACGGTTGCCGTATTTCTCTGTAGGGACTCAAACCTGCAGGTCAGACCTGCAAGGATCGGCTGCGGGAATGAAAACCCGGAATGTAGCGGTAGCAAGACGGTGTCGGATACCGTGTGAATGAGGGTTAGATCCTTACACAGAAAAGTCTTTCAGACAGTTCCTGAGGGCGGTTTCAGGAGTTGCCTGAAATATCTTTCTTATTTTTTAGGTCGTTGTTTCTCAGGAAAATTCTGCTAATAGACTTCGGATTCGAGTCTATTGTTCCAGATTTATTCAGGCTTATTTCAGGTATTTCTGTCATTGAGGTTAAGCCCTGTTACTTCTGGTATGACAATGAAAAGAAAAACCATTGAGAAACCATGAGAAATCATTGAGAAGCCATTTCAAGGAATCTACAGGTTCAGGGAACCTGTAAATCTAACAACATCCGTGAAAATTGTCCCGAGCTCTGCCCAGATTGAATATACGATGCTGGGATCTATACTTATAAATGCCAGGTAAAAAAGATGAAGCTGATCGGATAAAAACGAAGATGAAAAGTGAAGAAAGCAGTTTTCAAAAGCCCTGAAAAGATTTAAATGCATACAGTTCCGCAGACCCCAAATATAATTGCCGGTAAAAGCAAGTAATAAGAATTCATCAATTTATATTTTAAATATCTTTATTTTACTCTTTATTTTACCTTTATTTTGATCTTCTATTCATTATTTATTTCTATTTTAGAATTTATTGCCTTTTTATAAGCATAATCAGTAATTTTTAGCCCCTTTTTTTACAGGTTTACATCTATCTGGCATCCCCTGAAAAGCAGCTACCAGATCTGGCTGTTATATTGACGCTTTTTTAATTAAAACGGTGGCTGAAGACCCAGAAAGTTTTCCTTTGTTTGAAGGTTTTTACTGCTATAATCCCGGACTTTTTTCAGATATATTTATATAAGATGAGAGCCACGGAAATATTGGCAGTAAAAATAAAGAGTCATATAATCTGTTATTAAAAACTTCATTTTTGTTTTTAATAAAAGAATGTATAGATCTTATTTTTATAGCAACCTAGACTGTATCCGCTATAAGCGGAGGTGAAACGAAAATGAGTTTTAGTGACAGAGGGAGCTCTTTCAGGGGAAGAGACAGCAACCGGGGAAACAGAGATAGCAACCGTGGAGGTTTCAGAGGCGGTAACAGCGGCCCCAGAGAAATGCACCCCGCAGTTTGTTCTGACTGTGGTGTAGAGACTCAGGTCCCATTCAAGCCAGCTGAAGGAAGACCGGTTTACTGCAGAGACTGCCTACCAAACCACAGGAAGTTCTAAATCCAGAAATTCCAGAATTTTCGGTTATAATCATATCACTGGAAACCTTCCTGTAACAGGGTTTCCAAACTCCTTTTATTCTTACGTACAACCAATCACGCAAGACCCTTTTCTTCTGAGGAAGCCGCTCATATTTTTTCCGGTTATCATGGATTAGTCTTATATAGCATAAAAAGGGTTATACTTTTAGTAAAAATAATGAGACATATAATCTGTTATTAAAAACTCCATTTTTGTTTTTAAATAATAAGTTATATCCGATCATGTTTTTATCGAGTACATGTATCCGCTATAAGCGGAGGTGAAACGAAAATGGGTTTTAATGACAGAGGAAATTCTTTCCGTGGCGGCAACCGAGGAGGTAACAACAACCGCGGAAGTTTCAGAGGCGGCAACAGCGGCCCCAGGGAAATGCACAAAGTTATCTGTTCTGACTGCGGTGTTGAGACAGAAGTTCCATTCAAACCGACAGAAGGACGGCCAGTTTACTGCAGGGACTGCCTGCCTAACCACAGGAAATTCTAAATTAAAAATTCTTAATTAAGTGTTGATTTATAAGTTTATTATATCAACACCCGTTTCACTTTTTATTCTATGCTCTTTACCTTATGACAGGTGAAGGGCATAAGAGCCTGGCATTTCTATAAATACCTAAATATAAATATTCAAAGTTTATTCAGTCAGTGGGGGTATAAATACCATTTACATGCATTTTTATAATTTGTTAAAATAATATAAAAATGCTCTAAAGGGTTTTGAAGCAAGCTCTCAGTCCACGGACTGAGGAGTAAATGAAGGTTCTCGAAGAACCTTTAAAATTTAGAAGTTTCCTGAGGTTCAGGATTTTTCAGAGACTCCGGATTTCTTAGAGGTTCTTTAATTCCTATTCATTTATGAACCTTCAAGTCAGAGTACCTGAAGCATCCACAGGCGCAGAAAGTTTGAAAAACCTGATCAAACCGAAGCAAATCGTAATAAAATAAACTAAAATAATAACACTACGAGGAATTAACCTGGCGAACTATAGAAGCAATATAAGGAAGAGAAAAGCAGGAACCGGAAGCTCCGTGCCCGCTACTCAGGAAGTAACAAGGGTACGTACTCCGCGAAAAGAAAATCACGAAGTTTTGGCAACGGTAGGGAGCCTTTTAGGCTCAAAAAGGGTCACATTGCAGTGTATGGACGGTGTGGTCCGAATGGGCCGGATTCCAGGGTCCAAAAACAAGAAAATGTGGATCCACGAGGGAGATGTAGTAATCGCCGCTCCCTGGGAAATTCAGGATTCCAAAGCCGATGTGATCTGGAAGTACACAAGACCTCAGGTTGAATGGCTTGAGAGAAAAGGGTACCTTAAATAAGTACCCGAGATAACGCAGTAAATTTTGACAAAACCATATTATCCTGATTATACTCCGGTTTTAACCAGCTTTCGGTTAAACCTCTCTCCCTCTCCATGTTCTTTCTTCAAGCACTTATCGTTAAATCCCCTGGACTTATCTTTAATCTTTCCAGCTTATCTTTAACCTTCTCGACTTTTAACTTGCTTTTAAGCTCTTCAGCTTACCTTTAACCTCTTTGACTTGCTTAACCCCCTTCAACCTTTAATTTCTGTAACTTGTCTTTAACTTCGATAACTACCAGTTAACCTCTCATTTTTTCTCATCTGGTTCATGGAGTTCAACTGGCAGTTATAATCTCAGTCAGTAAGAGATTGTCTGCAAAGAATTCTGAGGACGGAGTTTAGACAGAAGCAACGCTTAAGTAGGAAGCTCTTTCTGCGTGGTCCCGATTTTTATGAGTAAAACTTATATAATTTGACTGATTACTAAGAACATTAAAAATAAAGAGATGTATAATCTGTTATTAAAAACTAGTTTCTGTTTTTAATCAAAGAGCAATATACAGCCTTATTTTTAAACTATTGACTATCCGCTGTAAGCGGAGGTGAAAAGAAAATGGCTTTTAATGACAGAGGAAATTCCTTCAGGGGACGAGACAGCAACCGTGGAGGTTTCGGAGCTCCCAGGGAAATGCACAACGCAACCTGCTCTGACTGCGGCGCTGAAACTCAGGTACCTTTCAGGCCTGACCCTGACAGACCAGTCTACTGCAGAGAGTGTCTTCCTAACCACAGGAAACCCAGAGAAAACAGGTACTAATACCGGGTTTGCTCAAAAAATTTCACTTTACAGATTATGTCCGTTTAGTTTAGCTTGAGCAGACCAAACGGACCCCTTCTTTTATAGTACTCTTTATTAAATAA
>CAZSVY010000111.1:0-15659 GCA_964610495.1 uncultured Methanosarcinales archaeon | reverse complement strand
TGGCGGGAAATTATAATAAATCAATTATTTTTTATACTGGTTTACTCCTAAAATTCAGGGATTAAAGAGAACTTAGATACCAAATTCCATTGTGTGGGCCAGAATTCCGGAGTTCTCACCGGCTATTATTTTTCTTTTTTGACCGGCTATTATTTTCTTTATACTCAATATACTCAAGATACCAAAGTATCATTATAGAGATGGATGAAGAGATGGATGAAAAGATGCATGAAAAGATGGTTGAAAAGATGGATGAAAATATAGATGACCACAAAGGGATTACTGAAATGCAAAAAACAGTGAGACTATACAATTCCGAAGACTGCAGAGAGATAATTAAACTATTTTATGATACAGTCCATACAATTAATTTAAAAGATTACAATTCAGCACAACTTGACGTTTGGGCACCGGAAGAAATTGATGTGGACACGTGGGATAAATCACTTTCCAGTACCCATACGGTTGTAGTTGAAAGTAAAGGTGTCATTCTTGGCTTTGGAAATTTAGATGATACCGGATATCTTGACCGGCTTTTTGTCCGTAAAGATTTCCAGGGACAGGGAATAGCAATCATAATCGCAGGCGAATTAGAAAAACATGCGCAGCAACATGGTACTCTGGTTATTACTACCGAAGCGTCGATTACAGCAAGACCTTTTTTTGAAAAGCGCGATTATCAGGTAGTCAGGCAACAGAGCATTGAACGTAAAGGTCAAACTTTAACTAATTTTGTGATGGAAAAGCATCTTGCCAGATGAGCATCAGTCCTGGACGCGTCCTGTCTGTGCACTTTTGAGGTAGACAGGGTAATCCCCATAAAGAGAAAAATCGCTCTACAAAGTACCGTCTCATCGGGTCAGTAGGCCGAATGTGTTGCATGCATATGTTTCTTCGAGTGTCGATTCGATGTTATATAGAAATACGGTTAATTTAAAAACAGAGCGAATTTACGATTTCACTATGGTTTTGTGTCCTCTTTGACTTTAAGAGAATAACGAAACTTATACTTGGCGGCGCAATAAGAGGATTTGGAAACGGGGCGGAAATAAAGTTAAAAAGTTATGCTCTCCATTTAGTCCATTTAATTACAGGAATACAGGAATTTTGGAATTCTCGATTTAGTAACTGCCAGTTAACAATTGTGGAATCCAGTGTATTGTGGAAAGTCGTTCTTCAGCATTAGAAATAATTCTGAAGATAACTAATAAAACTACTCTGATTTTAGAAAGTGATTTTCAAATTAAAAAACGATCTATTTCTAGCCAATTCTCAATTCAATCGAGTTTTAGAGGCTCTAAAAAGGAGAAAGGGTGTCAAAATTGAGACTGCAATTCAGGCTACTATAACATTAAGTGTGAAGGTTTTTTCCCGGCCCGTTTCTGGCTCCCAGGGTCTTTTGTATGTTGCTGTTACTTTCCCATCATTCATGGCTTCAATTTTCCATACATGAAATCCTCCCGCACCAATAACGATATTTCCACTTTCTTCAGAAGATTCCCAGGGGTGATATTTGTCCCAGAGCAGGTTAAGCCCATCGTCTCGGCTCAATTGCCAGGAATAGCCCGTACTTGGATTTTCATTTAGCTTTAGGATAAAAGTTTGTCCCTCTTTAAGATACATGGTGTTTCCATTATCAGCTTCGGTTATCACTTTTTGTTGACCTGCTGTATCAGATATCAATTTATTTCCTAAGTCGTTTTTAGCACATACAGCCGTTGGAAGCGTTGCCAGAATCAAACATATTATTAAAACTGTTATTCCAGTTACAGTTCTTGACGTTATATCACCTGCCACTCGCATCAATTTATTTCCTAAATCGTTTTAGTCGCATTTATTTTAATTTCTTATCTCTATTTATTTAATAGGGTCTTCAAAGCTCAGATTTATTTAAGCGAATCATAGCTTCAATCAATCAAAAGTGTGGAAATTAAAAGTTCATACTACTGATAAATATATAAAGTAAATAGAATAAAATTTCCTTATAATAAATAATTACTGAAAAGGTGGACGATATAAGGTAATAAAGTAATTTATTTGCAGGACGCTTCCTGTAAGCCCATTTTTGCATTTTATCAAGCGGTAACCCACGGTTCTGATCGAGCAGGGTGAAAACAGTATATATCGCAAAAATTCCTGACATCTGTACTTGTTGCACTCAGGGAAAAACCATTGAACAGGCTATGGAACGTATAAGAGAGGCGATTCAGGTCTGTCTTGAGACTGAAGAATTGTGAGAGTTTTTTTCATTTACTTTAATTCTCTCAGGAAATCTCTTCCGTATTTTTACGGGCAGGTCGGCAGGCGGATATAGAGCTGATTTCCTCTTTCCAGTAGGTTCTGGAAAAGCCGCACTGGAGTGCGGAAAAAATCCGTGAGGTCGGTTAATACGGCTGCTCCTGCTTTGATTTTTACCTTCCTAAACTGTCTGCCGTCAAATTCAGGATGCTTTTGATTCTGAGAAATTTGATCACAGGTTAACAAGCAAAAAACAGTCGGCAGCGGAAAAATCAAAAATGCTGTCATTATTTAACCCGAAACACTTTAGTTACTGCGATTCTGAAATTCCGATTTTCTCGATTTCCAGATAGACTGTCCCGGAGCTAAGTGGTTTGGCGTGCACATGATAAGTCCCGCTTTCTTTCACAGTAAACTCAGGATTGTCAGGAAGGTATCTTTTTCCGGGGTGTGTCAATACAAATGTACTTTCAAAAGCAACATAGGAACCTTTGCTTATTGTCAAATTTACTTCCTCGGGACCGTCAGGACTATCAATCCAGAGTTTATAATTTACACCTTCATTGAGGTTGACCTCAAAATCCGATTCCTGAGACACGGCTTCTAAGAGGACATCATCCCCACCTACCTGGAATACAACAGCGATATAAAATAAGATAATCATTATGTAAAGCGATATACGACTCCTGGACTTTTTCGGCTGTTCTGGCATTTTTCTCCCCCCTCGGCAGTCTAGGTACTCAGATAACTTGCATCGATTGCTTCCATTTAAATTTGTTCTCAGTGTACTTTTCTCTTTTACTGCGGCAGAAATCATGATTTTACAGGCAGGTCGGCAGGTCGAGAGATACTTACAGCTCCAGCCATTATCTTTACTTCTAATGTCAGACCAAATTCCTCACACTTCCATGCTTACAGGCGGATTAAGGCTTTACTTCGGATCCTCTGCAACGCGCAGGACAATCTTTCCGCGGGCGTGGCGGCTTTCGCTCATCTCATGCGCTTTTTGGGCCTCGATCAAGGGAAGCACGGTCGTTACGATAGGCCTGATTTTCTGTTCGTCTATTATGGCTGCAATTTGAGCGAGTTCTCTTCCGTCAGCCTGTGTCATGAGTGTTTTTGCGCGTACTCCGTATTTTTGCGGAACTCCTTCGGGGATGCTGGCTACAGTCGATACCAGGAATCCTCCGGGTTTTAATACTCCCCACGACCTTTCGAATGTGTCTCCTCCTATCGTATCCAGCACTACGTCCAGGTTGCTAACAATCTCCTCAAATCGCTGGTTCCTGTAGTCGATCACCTCGTCAGAGCCTATGCTTTTTAAAAACTCGGCATTTTTACTCGATGCAGTGCCGATAACATATGCTCCCTTCCACTTGGCGAACTGGACTGCAAAGGTCCCGACTCCGCCCGCAGCGCCGTGAATGAGTACGCTCTGTCCATGCTCCAGGCCTGCAATATCAAAAAGTGATTGCCAGGCAGCCAGGCCGGCAGTAGGAATGGCAGCGCTTTCAATAAACCCGATACTTCTGGGTTTTTGCGCTATCTGTGTAGAACTGACAACCGTATATTCGGCATATCCTCCCTGCCCTATGGAAACTTTAGCAAAAACTTCATCCCCGCGCTGGAAGGAAGTCTCCCCCTGCCCAACAGTGTCTACAAGGCCCGCAACGTCCAGCCCCATAATCGTTGGCAAAGGCAACTCACGTATATATCCGCTGCGGATCTTCCAATCCATTGGGTTAACTCCGGCTGCAATAATTCGAATTCGAATTTCCCCTGGCCCTGGCTGGAGTTCCGGAATATCCTCATACCTTAAGATTTCGGGCCCCCCAAACTCATGAATCCTTATCGCTTTCAGATTTTCACCTCAAAAGCTTCTTTAATTAATTATATCTCGCAATTCCATTTAACGAGTTATCTCTCAATGTCCCCTCAGTATAATATCTGTGCCTGCACATATCGCCCGAAATCTCCTTGCAAGAGGCCCGTTCAAAAGCGTTCTGGCACCATTACACCGATTATAATCCCAATTTTTAATATAACAATAATTCTATAAATTGGTTCTTATTGATTTTTGCCTGAAAACTAAATTAAGATCAGGCAAATGCTGAAAAACAGTTTCTCAAACTTGAACGGACGCGGGAGCAGTATAAAATTTAACGACCAACATAAAGTAAGAGACCTGAGAAAAGGTATAATTGTAAATTAGAAGGTATGAACTTTAGATTAAAAAGCCTGGCCTGTAAATTAAAAGGTGTAAACTGTATATGTCGCTTCTTGTGTGGCTTTTCTATATTTGCCTGATAATAAGCTCAGTTTGCATTCATCGGAATAATTCGGCAAGAACTATAACGAAAGCAAAATTCACTATGTTCAGTTGGAAATCCCGGATTTGTGAAATTCTCAAAGTTATCTACAATTCCATCCCTATAAGTTCCCCTGTTGTTATTATGGTTTCTTTCTGCTTCTCCTGCTCTGTCTGACGGATCTGTAGCCATAGAACTCGTGTTTTCTATTTCGGCGTACCGTTGCATGTTCAGAGTCTGGAATGTAAGAATTAAGACGAATATAAAAGGAAGCAAAACTCTCCTCAAATCTCTCCTCAAATTAACCCTCCACCACCGTTTATATTCTCATTATTCTATTTAATCTTCCCTGTTTTATTATAGTGAACTCAAAAATTTATGATTCTTGAGTTTCCTGGTTATATTTACGATTTTCAGATTGCGGGTAAAGCTAAATTCTCAAGTCAGTAGAAAAACTGGTTTCTTATTCCGACACGGGATAACTATAAGTCAGAGGATTTTTATTATTTTCAAGTTTTGTCATTTTAACACGCAGTTTTTAGCTCTTCAGTTAATCTTAAATAACATTACAATTTTTTTATATATGACTCCAGTTCCAAAACTTATACAGTTCCTGCTAGAAAACGCTGTCTTCCTACACATTAAAGATAGCCGGACCGTCAGGACTAGAAACCGGATAAGATTCAAAAAGAGAAAAATTATTTTGGGTGTTTGGTTTGTTTCGTCTTATTTTTAAGGACTGACCTCAAAGTCTGGAGTTTACAGGTAACTGTGAGCAATTTCACACGATCCAATCTAATCGATCTAATTGATCTGTCGGTCTAACCGATTTAGTCGATCTAATTCATCCAGTTAATTTAATATCAATTCTCTCGGGCTCTGGAACATCCTGTGATACCTCATATAAATTCTCCATATCCGGTTATTAACTAGATAATCACTGCAAAAACAAAAGCTCGCTACTTTACCTAAAATTTTACTATGGGGCTTACCATGAGGCAAGTAAAAGAAATATCCAAAATTATTTTTTTAGTAATTTTCGCGCTTCACCTGATGACTGCAGGAAGTGCGGCAGCTACTGTGATTTATGTAGATAACAGCCCTGGTCAGGTTGCAAATTTCACCTCGATCCAGGCTGCAGTAGATGCTGCAAATCCAGGAGATGAAATAGTTGTTAGACCCGGTATTTATGAGGAGAATATCGCAATTACCAAAAGCATATCTATTGCTTCCGAATCCGAAAATTTCTCCGATACTATAGTCCGGGCAGCCGATGCCTCTCAAGATATTTTCGGTATCTGGGCAAACGGTGTAAGCATTAAAGGTTTTGAGATAAACGGATCTGAATCTGCCGGGATTCATTTTTTTGGAGTTATTGACTGTCGTGTTGAAAACAATAAGCTGTCCAATAACAGCTATGGTATCGATCTATACATGATAAGTTCACATAACACGCTTGATAATAACGATATTTCAGACTGTCAGGCCGGTATTAGCCTTGGCGGCAGCTGGTACAATAATTTGAGCAACAATTCAATCTCAAATTGCAGTAACGGTATTTCACTTTTTGATTCCACTAATAATATCCTGGAGAATAATGCAATCTTAGAAAACATAGAAGGTATTTCTCTCACAGGCGAATCAAACGGCAATACCCTGATGAATAATACTGTAATTCTCAATGAGGAATTGGGAATGTATATTTACGAAACTTCAACCAATCTGATTTATAATAACTGTTTCAATAATACGGTAAATGTAAAATCCGAAACGGTTTCGGACACAAATATCTGGAACACGACTAAAATCGAGGGTACTAACATAGCTGGCGGCCCTTACCTGGGCGGCAATGTCTGGGCAAGACCTGATGGGACCTTATATCCTGAAGGAGTCAGGGATGTTGACCTTGATGGGATTCTTGATTCCCAGTATAACATTGAGGGCAGCCAGTTCATAGATTATCTCCCCCTCAAAGAATTAAAGCCAGTAACCCTTACTGTAAACAATACCACAGGACAGGTTGCGGATTTTACCTCGATCCAGGCTGCAATAGACAATGCATTCCCCGGTGACACAATCCTTATTTTCCCGGGAATCTATGAAGAAAATATCGATGTATACGTAACAGATGTAACCCTAACCTCCGAATCTGCCCGTAATGGGGATACCATTGTCAAGGCAGCCAGCAGTCTGGATGACATTTTCTATGTTATTGCGGACGGAGTGACAATTCGCGGGCTGAATATAACAGGGCCTGTAGATTTCCCAAATGCAGGTATTCGTCTTAATGGAGTTAAGTACTGCAATATCGAAAACAACCAGCTATCTAACAACTACAGCGGCACTACTTTGAACGTTTCCAGCGAGAACAGTTCCCTCAATCTCAATAATTCAAGTTCGGACGCAGGATTTGGAATCCGCCTTGATTCTTCCAGCAGCAATATACTGAGGAATAATACTGTATCAGGGGATGGCACTTCAGTTCTCCTGCGCAACTCCACGGAAAATGCACTTATCAAAAATTCGGCATCTGGCAGCAGCTATGGTATCTGGGTGGATTCTTCCAGCAATAATTCGCTGGATGGAAATAATCTGTCAAACAATGAAATCGGCGTCTATCTAAAAATTTCCAGCGGAAATCTTCTCAACAACAGTACGGTATCAAACAATACCGGCTCCGGTATCAATCTGTGGGATTCCGTAGGAAATACGTTAAGCAATTCCACAGCATCGAAAAACAATGTTTCTATCGTTCTGCAGAATTCCAGTGCAAACCTGCTTAATAATAATACTGTGTCTGATAATTACTACGGTCTCTGGCTGTACTCTTCGAGCAATGGTAATAAGCTGGATGGAAATACCGCATCGAATAATAGAGTCGGTATCCACATGAAGGCATCGAGTGGAAATGTCTTTACGGGCAACTCTGCATTAAACAATACCGGGTCCGGAATCAGTGTGTGGGATTCGATCGAAAATACATTAATTGAAAATACAGCCTCGAACAGTGCTGTCTCGATTATTCTGCAAAATTCAAGCGAAAATACACTTTTCAATAACACGATATCCGGCAGCAATTACGGGATCTGGATTGCTTTTTCCGGTAACAATAACCTGAGTGATAATAGCGCATCGAGCAACACATTCGGTCTCTATTTGAAAAATTCCACCGATAACAGGCTGTCAGGTAACCTGGTAAACTCAAATTCGAGGCACGGAATCTATCTGGGTTTCTCCAGGAGTAATCTGTTGAATAGCAACAGGGTTATTTCGAATTCGGAATATGGGCTCTACATGCTGGAGTCGGGAAACAGCTCGATTTATAATAATTATTTCAACAACACAAACAATACTTATCTTCAAGGCTCAAACGCAGGTACGAGCTTGAATACGACCCTGATACCGGCAAAGAATATTCTCGATGGGGCTTACCTTGGTGGGAATTTCTGGGCTACACCAGAGAGAGATGGCTTCAGCCAGACTCATGCAGACAAAAATCAGGATGGCATCTGTGATGTGGCTTACGCCGTGAATAAAGAGTGTATTGATTACCTGCCTCTCGCAGGTTCTCATACCACGAACTAATCCTGAGTGCTGCAAAAGGAGCGTTTTCCTGGCTGTCAGGCACACCGACAGCAGGAACTCTCTGGCACGACCGAAAATCCTGGCTGTACAGCTTCTTAGAAAGATTCATAAGGAGCTATACAGTTTTTAGGGGGTTAACTTGGTAATGTATAGTCCTTTGAGGGCGATCACTCCTTTATGTAAGAATCATTTGGAGAATTGCCAGGCAGGGTTAAAGTATACCTTTCCAATCAAAGGTATGTACAGGTAACTGAATTTCCGTATACAGCCTGCTAAAAAACAGAAAGAGAAAATGGTCAATACTAAAAATGGTCAATACTAAAAATGGTCAATACTAAAAATGGTCAATACTAAAAACGGTCAATCACTTTAAGTTCTGTTTTCTGGGATTTCTTCCAGGAATTTCTGAAGCCACACAATATCAAAATATGTTTCGAACTTCTTTCCTGCAGCTTTAAACCTTCCGCATTCCACAAATCCGTGCTTAAGGTGAAAACTCAGGCTGGCTTGATTTTTCGAGGAGACATTTGCAAGGAGGCTTTTCATATTCTTCTTTTTAGCATCCTGGCATAGAATATCCAGCAGCTTTGCTCCCAGGCCTTCTCTTGTATACTCTGGCAGTATAAAGTATGAGACTACGCCTGTGTGCTGGAAATTCCTGAAGGGAAAATAAGGCCTAAGGGCTCCGATACCTATTACTCTGTTGTTTTCTTCGATTACATAAAATGGAGAATGCTCGCTTTTATTAGATTCGCCCTCATCATGTGAAGTCTGGAAAAACTCCGGTCCGACAGGAGTTTCGAGGTAGGCTGCAAAACTATTTTCGATATAGTAATTAAAGATTTCAAGCATTCCCTGAGTATCTTCCGGCGTAGCCTCTCTTATTACAAGAGCCTTGAGCTTATCTCTTTCCTGCATATATTTATAATCGAAATGCAGATATTTAAACTCTTTTAGCCAGTTATAGCACAAATCCGGTTTAATTCTCCTTTACCTGGATTTCTTATTCATCACGATTTATATTTATAATTTATTATCAGTAAGATTATATTTATATACTCATGTTATTGTATTCTTTTCTGCATTACTAATTCAATCCTACCCACGTTTCAGGCAGGATTTTTATTTTTTATAGGGATCTAAAAGTCCGAAATCCAGGAATGATCCTGAAACTTATATGTTCCAGCCAGTTAACTGCCTGAAAATAAAAAACACAAAAGAAAATATTTCTCAATGTACTTATACAGAAGTGAAAAATAGATGTTCCTTAAACAAAACAAAATCGTAGAAAAGATCTGTGAAATCCCGGTTACACTTGGAGATGTTTCCGAAAGCATCTTCGAAGGTGTAAACACGAAAAACGTTCTGCTTCACAGGCTTGCCCTTCCGGAGGAGGGCGGTTCCGACTCATATTATCTTTGCGAAGGCCTGTGTAGACCTGTATTTTTAGAACCTGAACTTGTCTATCCGTATGTATCAGGGGCTTTTTCCGAAAAATTTGCATTTTGCCCTTCCCCTTACCGTTTCATGCTGCCTTATGAATTGTCTGACAGGGGAAACAAGAAAGAATACAAGGTAATTCCCCCCGAAGAACTGGAGGCAAGGTTCCCTATGACTTACGGGAGAATTCTGGAATTCAAAAGAGAGTTCCGCCATGATAACTCTCCCCTTAAATCTGCAGACTACGGTATAATAGGTAGAAAATTTCTGGAGTATTTCAACACTCCTAAAATTATTGTCACTGAAGGCTATCATCTGCAGGCTGCATACGATGCTGCGGGAAAGTATGTATTTGAGAACGGATGCGGCATTGTCCTCAAGGATCCGAGTAAGTATGCTTATATTACTGCAGTTCTTAACAGTCCGATTGCAAGGCTCTTTCCTTCAATCTGTAAGTCTGAAATGACGTACTCAGGGTATACTGCTCCTGTAGTGATGAAACGTTTCCCAATCATATTTCCTGATAACAGGCTAACCGAAGATATCATAAATACCATCTCCAGTTACCTTGTATTCCTTAACAGACAAAAATATGCAAGAGATTATGGAGTTCCGGATTGGCTTCGGGAACTCACAGGTTTCTACGAGCAGATTTCAAACCTTCTGGTTCTGGATACTTACTTCATAAACGACCTTGGCCCAGAGCTCCTGAATGCCCTTGAAGAGAATATCCATCCTTATGCCGGAGATATTGATTCTGAAGATAACGATTCTGAAGACACTGATGGTCTTCTGAGTGCGCTATATTATATAAAGCAGCAAATTCTTGAAGCTTCAAGTTCTGAAAAATACAAATTTAATATGGGACTACCTGGAATTCTCAATTTCTCTCAGAGCAGTGAAGAATTCTGAGGCATCCTTTTTTATTTTTATCCCGGAGAATAAAGGGTTTATTTTTTTACCCGAACTTTCGAAGTTTTTTATCCTTCATTATTTTACATTTAGATTTTTATCAAAAATTTTATATATTTTGACCCCTCCTAACGCAGGGGGTAAAAAGTGCTCTCAGGGCAGAAAAGTTAGTTTTTCTGTAGAATGGTTTAGACTGTGGAAGGCAGTTTTGCTGCTTGAATGGATGAATTCCAGGCTCCATGCTGCGGAGTTTCGGAAGCAAATCAAGCGAGTTATTCCCTCCTTAATGCTCGAAAGTTCTTAAAATGGACCGCCCTGAGAGAATTTTAACCTTCATTGAGCTGAAATCAGGATGCTCTATAAAATCCTGCAATTACACTCCGTACTTGCAGGATTTCTCGGTTCCAGGCAATCATTCCTCTTTCTCCTCTTCCGATTTCAAAAATAATCTCGTAGGAATTGTTTTCTGGTCATGAAAGATTTTTTGATCAGGAATTTTTTGATTAGGAAACTTTCCTCAGGGTTCTTCTCCAGAAATCCCTTCTTTAAATCAATCGCCTGAATATGATATTAACTGAAATTTATGCGCCTCTGGACTAATGCAGAAAACTCTTAAAATTCTTTTCCTGAATATGATTTTATCCTTTTTCTTTAAATTCTTCTTTAAGCTTTTTCTATTTCTCCTCTTTTATCGGATGCATCGGTTCTGGCTTAAACCTTAAAAGAGTTCTGTATACTTTCTCACTTAGCGCATAAATTTATATACTTGGGCTTTGTGTAATTATTACAACACTTTATGTTTTTTTAACTCCGTTCCCCCAGCTCTCCCTGTTCACCTGACATTTATATATAAAGGAAGGTAGTCTTATCCCCCTGCAAATTCACACCGCTGCGTTTCCCTATATGGGAGCATTAATCTTTTCAGGGCTTATATCTACTTTGCTTGCAATCAAAGCATACAAAGCCTTCAACTACCGCAGGATGTATTTCTCAAAATATTTCATATTCATTATGTTAAGTATGTCTCTCTGGTCCGTGAATTATGCCTTTGAGGTCGGACTGATGGACATCGAGCTCAAGTATTTCTTTGCACGTCTCGAATATATCGGGATTGCCTTTGTTCCGGTAGCGTGGTTTTTATTTGCAGCTGAATACTCAGGGGTATGTAAGGAATTCGTGAGAAAGTATGAGAATGCATTTTTCATGCTTCCTTTGCTCGCGATTCTTTCAATGCTTACAAATAGCTTTCATAGAATGCATTTTATAAGCTACTACCTGGACATCTCAGGAGGCTTCCCTCTTCTTGTACTCATACATGGGCCTTTTTTCTGGGCATTTTATTTCTACTCTTTTATTTTAATTGTACTTGGAATTTTCTTCTTCTTCAAGCAGTTTGTCCATTTAACTGCACCCTACAGGGCTCAGGCAGCAATTGTCCTCACAGCAGCCTGCATTCCAGTCCTCGGGAATATTCTCCATATCGCCGATATAGGTCCCTTTGCATTCTTTGATCCGACTCCGTTTACATTTACAGTTACAGGTTTGATTCTTTTCTGGGGCATTGTACAGCATGAGTTCCTCAATATTATTCCGATTGCGAGAGAAAATGTAATCGAGTCTATGAGTGATGGATATATCGTGGTAGACCTCATGGATTCCATAGTAGATGTCAATAAGGCTGCTCTTGAACTGGCAGGGAAAACGAAAAAGGGGGTTATCGGGAAAAACTTAAATGAGCTTTTCGGGAACGAAGTAGAAATGTCTCAGACTGAAGCTCACGAGAGTAATTTCAGCAAAGAAATTTCCTTAAAGAACGGTCTTGAAACAAAATTCTTCACTCTCAGTGTCAGCCCCCTTTTGACAAAAGATAACGAAGAGGGCAAGCTGGTAATGATCCACGATATTACCGAAACTTATCGGTATCAAGAGGCCCTGAGACAGGCTAACAAGAAGATAAATCTCATGAGCAACATTACCAGACACGATATTCTCAATCAGGTGAATGTACTTTCCGGGTACACCGAATTAATTTCCGAAACTCTTCCTGAGGACGTCAAGAACGATCCTCGAATTGGGAAGTATTTGAAAAATCTCAATAAAGGTATAGAGACTATTCACAGTCAGATTATTTTCACAAAAGACTATCAGGAGCTTGGAATAGTTTCCCCTACCTGGCAATCCATAAATGATACAGCAAAAGAAGCAGCCTTTCCCTTTTCCGGCCAGAGCATTAAATTTTCCATCGAGGAAAGCGGACTGGAGGTCTATGCCGATCCTCTGCTTAAAAAAGCCTTTTACAACCTGTTTGACAACGCAAGGGCACATGGAGAACATGTAACTGAAATCTGTGTTAGTTCCCGCAGGGTTGCGGATAGTCTTGTAATCGAAGTAAAAGATAACGGCATAGGAGTTTCTCCTGTAATGAAAGAGCTGATTTTTGAAAAATCCGTTGGGAAAAATACAGGGCTGGGACTTTTCCTTGTCAGAGGCATTCTTTCCATCACAGGCATGGGGATAAAAGAAACCGGAATTGAGGGCACAGGTGCAACGTTTGAAATTACAGTACCTGAGGGTAACTGGCGCGAAAATGCCTCTCAGTAAAAGTTAATGCTTAAATTTTTGAAACACGCAGAATCCGAATCTTTTTGCATTATTCTATTCGTTTTTTCTTTTCTCCATTGATCCCGATCTTTTAACTCATCTCGACTTTTTTATCAATACCAATTTTTATAACTCATACCGATTTTTGACTTATGCTGATTTTTAACTCCACCGATTATATTTCATTTGCGCCTTTGAGTTTTTTTCATTTATACGTTTTTATATCTTCGCCTCAATATATTACCAAATCCGAAAAGATTCTCCAAAAAGCATTCTTTCAGCCGATAACTATATTCTGGTGACAAAAATGAGTAAATTTACCCTGAAAGAGAGATTTGAAAAGGCACTCAAAGGAGAGGCTTTAGATATCGTTCCTGTCTGTTCTGTAACCCAGACCGGTACTGTTGAACTTATGGAAATGACTGGAGCATACTGGCCCCAGGCAAATTATAATGCCGAAAAGATGGCTGCGCTTGCACTGGCAGGGTATGAGATTGCAGGATTCGAGAATGTACGCTGTCCTTTTTGCACCACCGTGCTTGCCGAGACGCTTGGCTGCACAGTAGATGAAGGAAGTATAGATATACAGCCCTATGTAACGGACTTTCCCTGCAAGAAACAGAAAGATGTCAGGGATATAACGGTTCCGGACTCGCTTCTTGAGAGCAGGCGGACCTCGGTAGTGCTCGACGCAGTTGAAATTCTGAGCGAAAAAGTAGGAGAGACCGTGCCTGTTGTTGCCGGGGTTGTGGGCCCTGCCGGGCTCGCCTCCATGCTTGCCGGAATGAAAAATTACCTTATATGGTTTGTGACGGACCCTGAAGTTGTTGAGGAACTCATGGGAATTCTTACCGACGCCTGCATAGAATATGCCAATGGTCTGCTCGAAAGAGGAGCACATGCCATAACCCTTATAGATTCTGAAGCAGGGCCTGATATTATTTCCCCTCAAATGTTCGAAACATCGGTCTTTCCACTCTACAGGAAATTTTGCAGGAAAGTTAAAGACCTGAAGATTCTTCACATGTGCGGTGACGCCACTGCAGTTCTTGACCCACTTGCAGATGCAGGATTTGACGGAATAAGCATTGAAGAAAAAGTAGGTGTAAGTTTCGCTAAAGGGATTACAGGCAATAGGGTATGCCTTATAGGAAATGTTTCCCCATCCGATACCCTGCTGACAAAAGGGCCTGAAGCAGTTCGGATTGAAGCCACTGCCTGCCTTGAAGACGGAATTGACATTCTTGCCCCTGGTTGCGGGCTTGCCCCCCATACTCCACTTGAGAATATAAAAGCGCTTATCAGGGCAAGAGATAATTACTTCTCACAGTGAATCTTCACTGATAACCTCCGGATAAATCTCTTTAAACGAGGGCTTTCTATCTCTTTCCTTTATATTTTCCGAACCTCTAAGGCTTATGAAGGCTGCAGAAGCCAGTATAAGTGCACAACCTGCGAGTGTCTCGGAAGATAATCCGATTCCCAGCACAGCTATATCAAAAAATACCCCGCTGACGGGTTCTATCAGAGCAAGGAGGCTGCCGGTCTGGGCTTTGAGATTGACAAGCCCGAGAATCGTAAATATCTCTCCAAAACCTATGGATACTATCCCGAAGGCTATAAGCACTTTCAGGTTGCCATACAGAGCATCAGGAGAAATCTCAAACGCAAAGGGGCTTAGAAGCAAAAGGGCGATTCCCATAGGCCAGAACATAATTGCAAGCTCCGTGTATTCGGTTTTCAGGATTTTTACGTTCATAATCAATGCCGCAAAGATCACTCCTGAGAGCAATCCAGCTGCAATGCCAACCATATAGGTGCCTGTAAATTCAATGCCCGAAAAGCTTTCCGGCTTTACTATAAGGAACACTCCTGCAATTGCTATAAAGAGGGCAATTACACTTTCCTTTCCGATTTTCTCGTTGAGGATAAGAGGGGAGGCAAGCATTACGTAAAAGGGGGCCGTATACTGGAGCAGGATGGCAATGGAAACACAGGTAATTTTCAGGCAGGTAAAGTAAAGCAGCATGCACGCGACAACAAGTACTCCCTGCAGGAGAAGGCTTCCCCTTCTTTTCTTCAACCTCAGGTCTGAAGTTTTCCCCCTGGCAGCTATATAGGTAAAAAGAAACAGCAAGCCGAAAAATAGCCTGTAGAATATTATGGGAGCAATCGCCATATCATGAATACGGTCAATGAAAAGCCCATTCATGCCGTAGAATATGCAGCCTGCAATCACTGCCAGATGCGGCTTTTTGCCCTCCAGGAACATTTGAGAAGGATATGCCTGTAGCGTTTATATACCTGCTGGAAAAGTCGTGGAACGAAGCCTGGAACTCCGCAATTTTCAGTTAGGGGCAGTTACTATCGGCTGATCTTAATAACAATTAATGCTACCCAGGAAAAGTTATGGAAGGAAATAATTCATGGCAGGAAATAGTTCGAAAGCAATTAGAGACCTTATACCTGAAATTCTCAGACTTTCAGGCAGGCAATTCATAGTCAGAGAGCTTTCAGACTCCAGTTTTCTTCCTGAGCTTGAAGGTAAGCTCGAGGAGGAACTTAAGGAATATC
>CAZSVY010000110.1:0-2573 GCA_964610495.1 uncultured Methanosarcinales archaeon | reverse complement strand
TTACAGGGCAGGGACGTACCTTTGAATATGAGCAGTCAATAACTGCGGACCCTCAGGGCAGGTATGAATTTACAGTGCCCTATTCAACCGACGGCCCTATTGCAGGCGAAACTCAGTTCGATATTGCACCTGCAGGCCCCTATGTGTTAAGTTATGGAGACACGACAAAAGACGTAAGAGTAAATGAAGAAGCTGTGTTAAATGGAGAAGAGATAAAGGTCTAAGAAGAAGTATAGATTTAGTCTAAGTAGTTCCAGGTGTGCAGTCAAGTTAATTCTGCACCTTTATTTCTCTTTTCCTTATATCTTCATTTTTTATTTTTTCCCTGGCAGTCCTCTCTTTTGAGGTTTTTGCAGGAGCCTGTTACCTTTCCGGAATACTTATTTCTTTATAATTCGTCATTAAAGTTTGCCATTTACATATACTTTTATATAGTATTAATAAAGTTCCACATGTATGAGGGCTTCTCAGAGTGGAATTAAAAATGTTACCTCGTCTTTTACAAGGCATCTTTCAGAAGACTTATTATTGTTCCCGAAGTAAACAGCTTGAGAGAACCTGTTATCGGGAAAGAGAAGCAAAAATTACTCTGGAAATATTAAATCTCCCATATGGCTGTCCTGACCGGCTCAATATGGAAGCTGTGTGAAGCTCCTGAACGTGAATTAGATAAGATTATAAATAATCATAGTGAATTGCTACGTCGGACAATATTATCGATTTGATTTTCTTCTTCCACAAATTATATATTTAATTGCAAAAATTACCTCTTAAAGGGGATTATTATGAGTTCTCAGGATCATCCTGTATCATCATTCAAAGATAAAATAAAATCCAGCTGGCCTTATACTCTGGCGGTTGCGATAATCGGTTTTGTATCTCTGTGGGTTAGAACACTTCCTTCAGATACCGTGCTCTTACCTGGCGGGGTCGTAAAATTCGCGACCAATGATGCCTGGTACCACATGCGTACTGTAAATGTCCTGCTTGAAAACTACCCCCACAGGATGTTTTTCAATCCCATGACCAATTATCCTCACGGGAGTTTCATCCATTTCGGGCCATTATTCGATCAGATGATAGCGATCACTTCCCTGGTTCTCGGGATTGGCAGTCCGAGTCCCGAACTGGTTAACACTATAGGTGCTTATTTCCCTGCAGTACTCGGAGCTCTTACCGTTATTCCGGTTTACTATATCGGAAAATACCTTGGCGGGCACAAAACCGGGATTCTGGCTGCGATCCTTATCGCATTTGCTCCGGGGCAGTTCCTGTCGCGTTCACTTATCGGGTTTACAGACCACCATGTTGCCGAGTCGCTATTCAGTACTTTCTTCATGATGTTTTTCATGCTTGCTTTTATTTCTGCAAAGGAAAAAAAGCTGCGTTTTGAAGACGTCTTCAATAAAAATTTCAGTGTCCTTAAAGAGCCTTTGCTTTATTCGGTTCTGGCTGGTGTTATGTATTCCGCCTACCAGCTTTCATGGCCAGGAGGCTCCCTTTTCGTACTAATTACTGTTGTTTACGCGATATTCCAGTATATCCTTGATAATTTCCATAATGAGTCTAGCGATTACCTAGGGTTTGCAGGCATTGTCACGTTTTTAGTAAGTGCGATTCTTATCCTTCCCTTTGTGCACTCTGATATGGGTTTCTCGCTTTACTATTATTCGTGGTTCCATGTCGTCACTGCTCTTGGGGCAATGGCAGGTTTTGCGGCTCTAAGTTTTGCTGAAAAGGAATTCAAAAGAAAGCAGGTAAAGGCTTACTATTACCCTCTGCTAATCCTCGGAGCTGGTATTCTCGGGCTTATAATTGCTAAAATCGTGTCTCCTTCCCTATATTCCCTAATTATACACGCACCGAGCACTGTTTTTGGAATTCAACAGGGAGGACCTTCCACAATCCTGGAGGTTTCTTCGATGTTCTATCAGAGTGGTGTCTTCACCCTGGAGAAAGCTTTTGGAAATTTCACTGTTACGGGATTCCTTGCTTCTCTGCTAGGAATGTTCATTCTTGCTGCAAACCTGTTCAGGAGACCAAAGCCCCAGGAGGTCATGGTTCTTATCTGGAGCGTTTTGATCCTCTTTGCAATTTACGGCCAGAATAGGTTTGCATATTACTATTCCATAAATGTCTCAATCCTGAGTGCCTATCTGGGAGGTCTGCTGCTTGACAAAGTGAAATGGAGTGAACTTGACCAGAAGTTTAAAAGTACTGTAAAATCGCCTCAAGATGTCCCTGAATTCCTCAAATCTATCAGGATAGGGCATATCTTCGCTATCATAATCATTGTAGTCGTGATAATTCTTCCGGAGTATAGCACAGCAATGCTATATGCGAAAAGTACGGGCAATGAGCCCAATGAGCCCTGGACGGAAGCGACTCTCTGGCTTCGCTCAAACACCCCTGATCCCGGAATGGACTACAATGCCGTTTATGAAGCCCCTAAAAACGGAGAGCTTTTCGCGTATCCTGATACGGCATATGGTGTTATGTCCTGGTGGGACTACGGGCACTATATCGAGACAATCGGGTACAGGATGCCCAATGCCAACCCCTTTCAGGCAGGA
>CAZSVY010000109.1:0-6863 GCA_964610495.1 uncultured Methanosarcinales archaeon | reverse complement strand
GTAACCCTGATATTCTCACTGAGCCCGAAGATGCCTGGCCTGAGGCAGCAGATTCCCCGAATAAGAAGGTCTACTTTTACTCCGGCCCGGGAAGCCCTGTAAAGTTCCCGAATGCACTGATAGTCCACAAGGGAATTCATTTTGAAAATCAGGTGCCCGTTTCCATACTTCTCGTGCAGTTCGATTTCACGCCTGATGCGTTCCAGGATCTGATGCCTGAGGGTCTGGGGGGCTACAAGGAGTTTGATATAATGGTCCTTTCTCGAATACCCTGTAAGGGCATTGAAAAGGTCAGATATGTCCTTGCCTATAAATGGGTCACTTGTCAGATAGCCAAAATCGGTATAGAGCTTTCCTGTGACAGCGTTATAATTTCCCGTGCTCATGTGCACATAATACCTGATGCCTTCTTTTTCAGCCCTGACCACAAGGCACATCTTGGCATGGGTTTTACGCCCTGGAAAGCCATAAGCTACATGAACCCCTTTGCGCTCGAGTTCTTTTGCCCAGCCTATATTGTTCTCCTCGTCAAAGCGGGCTTTAAGTTCCACCAGAACCGCTACCTGTTTTTTCCGGTCCGCAGCCTTCATAAGGGCCTGGATAATCCTGGAATTATCGTCCACCCTGTACAGGGTCATTTTAATTGCCAGAACATCGGAATCGTCGGCAGCCTCTTCCACGAAATCAATTACCGATTCGAAACTGTCATAGGGATGGTGGAGAAGAATATCTCGCTTTTTCAGAACCGCAAAAATTTTCTCCCTTTTCGACAGCTGAGAATGTTTTTTCGGCTCAACGGAATTATACTTAAGTTCAGGACGGTTAATCTGTGCAAGTTTAATGAGACTTGAAAGTCCCAGAGGAGCTGCAGACCTGAACATAAGGGAAGCGGTAAGGTCCAGGTTCTTAAGAAGAATATCCGAGACTCTTGGAGGCATTGTATAATCGGTCTCAAGCCTGACAACCGACCCGAAGTAGTTCCTGCCGACTCTCTGTTTTACAGCGGTCAGGAGGTCTTTGTCCCCATCCTCATCAAATCCGAGGTCTGCATCGCGTGTGATCCTGAAGGGGTAAGCTCCGAGGATGCGCTGTCCGGGAAACAGGAGATCAAGATTTGCAGCAATAAGCTGTTCCAGCCAGACAAAACGCCCTGTTTTCAGCTCCTCCAGACTGGAAGTTATTCTCTCCTGGTCATCTTCAGGAACAACTATGAGTCTCGTGAACATCGGAGGGATCTTGACCCTTGCAAAGCGTTCCCCGTAATCCGGGTCATCAATTAATACTGCAAGGTTAAGGCTGAGATTGGAAATGTGAGGGAAAGGATGCCCTGAATCAAAACCCAGAGGAGTCAGTAAAGGAAAAATGTTTCTCTCGAAATAATCTCTCAACTTTTCTCTTTCCTTCCCGGAAAGTTCAAAATAATTAAGAACTTTAATTCCTTTTTCCCTTAGAGCAGGTTCAAGGCTTTCGTTCCAGCAGCTGTCATTGAGAGGAAGCTGCATGAGAAGCTCTTCCCGAATGATACGAAGCTGTTCCTGCGCCAGTTCATCTGTCCGGTCATCTTTTAGAGCTTCCGCTATTCTTTTCTGGACGCCTGAAACCCTGACCATGAAAAACTCATCAAGATTGCTTCCAAAAATCGAAAGGAACTTGACTCTTTCAAGCAGGGGGTTGCGCTCGTCAAAAGCTTCTTCGAGTACCCTGTCATTGAACTGAAGCCAGCTATATTCCCGGTCCGTATATAAACACGGATCACTGAGATCAGGCATACCGGAAACTTCTACCCGAGCTCCATCAACATTATCCATAACCAGCCTATCAAAATCTGCACACTGAATGGGGAAGTTCCGCTCCATTACTATCACGCGTGGCCTGGGTTTTGCACTTCTTCAGATCCGCCTTTGAAAAATCATAAAAGATCGGAAGATAGAATCTTTGCATTTCATAATTCAATTTCATTATCTGATTGTCACCCGGTTTCACTGGGTTGAAAAGAAGGTAGCCCTGGGGTCTACTTAAACAACCTGAGATAGTCAGCCTCAGGGAAATTTTCCCTTAATCACATCAACCCTTTTAGCCGATTACAGTTTTGTATTCTCTGCATAGGGGGAAGGCAATCTCCTTATTAAGTTATCGGAGATGCATTGACACCAAGGCCTATATAAACTTTTGTATCGACCGGGTTTTCAGGACTCTACGGAATCTCCGCCAACTCATTACTATTTATTAATATATAGAACTAAAGATTTATAACGTTATCTCTTAAAGGCGATTATTGACAAAAACAAAAAAAAGGGGCTCTGGGTTAAAAAGAAAAAAAAGTACTGAAAAATTACCAGAAAAGATCGGGATATTCGGGGCAGGTTCTGTATTAATATATTTTAAAGTACTCGCTTAAGTTTTTAAGATTCTGCTTTTGAGCCAGTTTTAAATTTATCCTTTAAATGTGAATAAAATTCCTGCTCTTTTCCCGTGGTTTTCCTGAGCAACCGTTCTACAATCAGCTCGGGAGTGCTTCGAGCAATACGATTGTACACAGGATTCCGGTTTACGATCAGTTCCAGATGGGAATCCAGGCCTTCTGCCTCAATTCCATCTACTCTTACCTCTGTTCCGGTGTTTTCAAGGATCAGTTCCGAAAGGTGGGAAACAAAAATCCCAAGGCTCTGTTCATTTCTGGACAGATATTCAAGGATTCCTGCTATAATCCGCGCAGAAGCTCCAGGCTCGGTGATCGATTCGAGTTCGTCGGCAAGCACCAGTTTTCCCGAGGCTTCGGAGAGCACTGAGAATTGTCTCAGGGTGGTTTCAAAAGCTCCTGCATCCAGGGTTCCTTTTGATTTCCCGAAGTAGTAGAATTCCTCGACAGGCCCGAGTTCAAGTTCTTTTGCAGGAACCGGAAAGCCCATATATCCAAGAATTACGCATTGGGCAAGGAGTTCGAGCAGGGAAGTCTTGCCCCCGGAGTTTACTCCGCTCAAAAGTACAACCCTGCTTTCCAGGCCTGCGGGGGAAAAACCGGTTTTTCCGATGGAATAACTGACAGGATCGATTTCTCCGTGGCGGGCTTTTAAAAAGAGGTTTTCTCCGGCTTTAAAACCTATTCCGGTTTCAGGAATTAGTTCCGGGAGTTTCAGCTGGAATTTTGCTGAAAAGCAGGCCAGTGAAAAGCCCAGGTCAAAATCCAGGACTTCCCTGACAAGTTTTTCTACAGGCTGGTGAAAGGCTGAGAGCGTTTTTGCCAGCTCCCTTTTTCGGGCAAGCCTTGCTTTTTCAAGGGTATTATTCAACTTTTGCCTGAGAAGCTGTAGCTGGGACTGGTCTGCACTCAGAGGATAGGAGATCTCATCAGGAAAGAGGGAATCGAGCATTAATTTTTCCTGCTTCTGAAGCCCGAGCTTTTCAACAAGTTCTTCTTTTACGGCTTCAATCTCAGCTTTATAGATTCTATTGAGTTCCTTTGCAAACAGGTCTTTAATCTCCATTCCCCCGCTCACAAGCTTGATGAGTTCCTGCCCGCTCAGGGTAAGCGAACTTGCCTCAAGTGTCCGGTTCATGCGCTGGTTAGCCTCATTCAGGACCGAGGTCAGTGCAGGGTCAAGGTTTTGCAGGGCTGCTCCGAGCCTGTCAAGTTCAGGGTCAAACCCTTCAACAGGCTTTCCATCCTCTCCGAGCTTTGAAAGCGCTGCATCGAGTATATCAAGCTTCTCTTCCGAGAGCGTCTCAAAGAACTCGAATTCTCTGGAGCGCAGAGCCGATACTATATTCAGGCAGGCGCGGACGCAATCCAGGTTCCGTGCAAAAAAAGCCAGTTCTTTTTCAGGCAAAACCTGCCAGAGTTCAGCTCTGGAAAGGTCCTGGAAATATTCGGGTTCAAGGTCTTCAGGCAGGTCAAACCCAAGATAGGTGTCGTCAAAAACAATCACACTGGAATAGCCCCTTGCAAGATCCACAAATTCCGAGAGGTTTTCTACGCCCTGGACAGGCAAAAAGGCCTGGAATTTTTCTCTGGCTGCTTTCAGGATTTTTGAGTCTCCGCAGAGGATTATCCGATCTCTGACTCTCAGGTTCGCTGGCACTGGCCTGAGTTTCCTGACCCTGGTAAGCAGTTCCAGAAACTCAGAATTTTCGGAAAAGGCATCTCCCAGTTCAAGATACTCTCCAACGAAAGCCTGCCTCTCCTGAATGAGATCCATGCGTGAGGCAGGTAAGGGGTAAAAAAGGTTCAGTTTATCCCTGGCATGCGTGGTATGGGCAAAACTTTTTATCAGCTCAAGCAGGCGGGAGTAAAGATCCAGGGCTTCCTTTGTCCTGAGAAAGTCGGAAATCGAGCAGCCCTCAGCTCTGGATCTGGCATCCCTGGCAAGGGAAAGGGCAAAATTGTGGCTGATGCCGTTAACTTCAGAAAGAGAAGCTATATCTCCCTCGCAAATAGCCTGAAGAGCTGCAGCTTCAGTTCCGAAGTGCTCAATCAGCCTGTCGGCTACCCGTTCACCGATTCCATGAATTTCCCGCAGGCTTGAGAGGGGCTGAGAAGTTTTCATACGCAAAATAATTTTCATATGCAAGATATTTTTGTCTCAATACATTCAGCTGGGCATTAAGCCCATGTCCTTTACTTCAAAAGAAGAGCGAGTTCCTTTTCAAGATAGGGCCGCATTGAGGCCGTGTATCCGTGGGTTGCCTCAGTAACATTATACATCGCCTTCGGTTCCTCTGCAAGGGCAAAGGTTCGGAGTGCCAGGTCGTGGGAGATTACGGTATCATTAAAGGAATGAATCTGCACGAATTTCGCAGGCGGTAAGGTAGAGAGATAGGTGTCTGGATCAATTGAACGAGAGAAGCGATAAGCGTCTGGATCGTCTGCATGGGAAGGCCCGGTTTCTCCAGTGCCGTAGCCTGCGGTGCTGATCCCGATAACCCCTTTAAGGGAAGGGTTAAGGGCACAGGCAAGAACTGCAAATCTTCCGCCGTTACTTTCCCCAAGGATTGCAAGCTTTCCATGATCGATTTCCGGCTGGGCCGCAAGCACATCTGAGGCTTTGAGGGCGTCGTAAACCATAGTATATTCCAGGGGTTCAAGGCCGGCCCTGAAAAGTTCAAGGTCTCTTTCCACGTTTATGCCGCCGAAATTGCGCTGGTCAAGGGTGAGAGTTGCATACCCCATTTTAGAGATTTCCGAAGCCAGACCCTGCTCGGCTTCCTTACTAACCCCTGCTCCAGGCAGCAGGACCAGGCCCGGAGAAGAAGAGGATTTTGCAGGAATCCTTAAGAGAGCCTGAAGATTTTCCCCCCGGCTTTCAAAAGACAGCAATTTTAAAGTGTCGGAGTTTTCAGGGGCGTATACGTCTTCGATTTTCTGAGCTGTAAATGCTGGCTCTTCTCTTTCTGGAAAAGTTAGAGTGCCTGCTTCCGAAACCTCCCAGGGAGCCGCAACGTCTGCAGAACCTGAAGGGTTGTACAGGGCCCCAAAAATACCCACAAGTATGAGGAGAAAACCCAGGAGAAAAACTGCGGGTTTAGAGGTTCTGGTCCCTGAAGAAGCCCTGTGTTTGCTTTCTTTTTTTCCTGAATTACGCCTGCTCAAGGGAACCCTGCCGAAAAAATTGTAGTTACGGCCAGAAACCGTTTGCAGCACTTAAGAATAATACTGCTATGCCAGTAATGGCGCCGATAATCAGCACTGTCTTGGGCTGGATGTGAACTGCGTTTTTATCTGCTTCATAATAGCGCATGAGCCCTGCAGAGGACTGGAGCCCGGTACCTGATTTTTTAGCCATGTGTTAACACCTGTGAACATTTAATTAGAACATAATTAGAATATAAATTTCATTGCTATATCTGCCTGTAATAGATTGCTCTGGCATGTGATAAAATAATTATCTGGTAATTGACAGTTTATCATGAAATTGACAGTTGAAATTTAGAAAATTTAACCTAACTGTTGAATTTCCTGTTAACTTTGGTGATTATCACATAATTTACAGTTCTGATATATAAATCCAGCAGAGAAATTTCTTAACAGCCAGAGTTCAGAAGGGTTGAGTGGAGTCCATCCCCTTTTAAGCGGGCAATCTCAGACAAGTACTTCGTCCAGCAGGAATGGCGGGTAAAATATTCCTTTCTCAGTAAATACCGCAGTTACGTTTTCCATGGGAGTTGCGTCAAAAGCAGGATTGTAAACCTCCACGTCTTCTGGGGCAAGCTGCTCAGAGCCTAAAAAGCGAAGTTCATCCGGGTTTCGCATCTCGATTTTTACACTGCCTTCCCAGCCATTGAAATCGAAAGTAGAAATAGGGGCTGCTACGTAGAAGGGAATTTCATGCTCTTTTGCAAGAATGGAAAGGGAATACGTGCCGATTTTGTTGAAAATTACATCCTGGGTAATCCTGTCAGCTCCTACAAGCACGCTGTCTACAAGTCCCTGCTGCATTACCCATCCAGCCATGGAATCCGAGATAAGGGTTACTGGAATCTTATCCTGCATCAGCTCCCATGCAGTGATCCTGCTTCCCTGGTTCAGAGGCCTGGTTTCACAGGCAATGACCTTGATCTCTTTGCCTTCAGCAATAGCCGAACGCACAACCCCAAGGGCTGTACCCCAGTCCACACAGGCGAGCCTGCCTGCGTTACAGTGTGTGAGTACGGTATCTCCATCCTTCAGGAATTTTGCCCCGGATTTGCCTATTAACTTGTTAATGGCTACATCTTCTTCCGCAATATCCCTGGCTTCCTGCAGGGCAATGTCCCGGACTCCCTGAACATCGAAAGCATCCGAAATCGCTCTCAGGACTCTGTCCACACCCCAGCTAAGGTTTACTGCCGTAGGACGAGTTGACTTAAGGGTTTTTCCCGCAACTTCA
>CAZSVY010000108.1:0-3431 GCA_964610495.1 uncultured Methanosarcinales archaeon | reverse complement strand
CCGATCATCTGGGTGTATATAACTCAAATATTCGTTATAAGGTGGTGCTAATTCTTGAGGGTCACGTCTGAAAATACGATACATTTCCTCAGACCAGTATGCTTTATCAGCCTCAATGTCCCATTCCCAATTCCCAATATGAGCCATTTCTTGAGCTTCAGCGAGGCCTTTTTCACTTTCTTTCAATGAAATGTAAGCCTTTTCAAGCTCTGCAGTACGTTCTTCAACTAATTTTTCTAAATTGTCGTGCACTTTTTTTACAGTTTCGTCTGCTTTTTTAATCGCAGTAATATCGCGTGCAGCAGCAAAAACCCCAATAACCTCACCATTCTCGTCTCTATAAACCGAAGCATTATACAGAACAGGAGTTATATGTCCATCTTTATGTTGAATTTCGAGTGAATAGTCACGGACCAACCCTTCCTTGAACGCACGTTGATAACCTTCTCTGGCTTTTTCAGGCGCAGCGAAATAGTCTGAGAAGTCGGCGCCTATAAGTTCGTCTCTAGAACGGCCGGTAACTGTTTCAGTGGAGTTGTTGACATCAGTTATTTTTCCGTCTGGCCCAATTGTTACTAAGGGATCAAGGCTGGCTTCGATAAGGCTGCGATTATAAAGATTTGATAATCTTATAGTTTCCTCAGCCTTCTTGCGCTCGGTAATGTCTATGAATGCAGAAATTGATCCGCGCGGGTTGCCCTGCTCGTCACGCAAGGGTCTTGCATTGCCCAATACGTGCCGTATTTCGCCGTCAGAAGATATAATATCCAGCTCGAAGTCGTTTATTTCTCTACCTGTAGCCGCCATTTGCGACGGCATATCTGCAGGTGGGATCTCCACTCCGTCCTTGAATAACTTAAACATCTCAGGCTGCTCTCCTTCAGGAGCGGACTTGGAAAAGTTTGTACCCACAGGAATCCGCAGCCATTCATAGGAGAGACGGTTGCCGGTTATCTGAAGCGCCTGAGGATCGCGTGCAATAAACACTGCAACCGGCACGGCATCCAATACTACTGCCAGTTCATCCGAGCGTGCATGCTCACGTTTCTCGCTCTCCTGCAGCGCGTCAACCAGCGTCTCGCGTTCCGCCAGCGACTGGGCCAGCTTGATATTGCTGTAGCTTAACTGTGAGAGCATGTTGGCAAACTTCATAAAGAAAGCCATGATTGTATCCACAGACTTCTTGCTCAGCCGCGGAACTTTTTCAAGCGCTGCTATGTATTCTTTCTCACTAAAGCCGTATTTTCTGGCATGGGATCGGAAAAACTCATAGTCCAGAGGCTCGTCCTCAAAAAAGAACTGCCCTAAGAAGATATTGCCGACGTGCTGGCCTTCCACAATTATTGGGGTAACTATGTCCCACATGTTGTTTTTGCACCTGTACAGCTTAAACTTTCCCGGGATAACGCCCGTGGATAGCTTCGTATCGCTTTCCACGCAGTGTTTGCAGGTTTCGGGGTGAGCCCTGTGGAATCTGGTGCAGATATCCTGCCATCCAACGCCTACAAGAACATTGCCTTTGAGATCAATTATGCCTATGGGAATGTGAGCAAGCTTATAGAAGTCATCCATAAGGGACTGGATAGCCTGGGCATCAATAATATCGGAAAACTCCAGGTTAGCCATCTTCCGAGCAGGCGAGAGCATATTTCCCAACTTCAGCCTGATGCTCTGCTCACTCTGGCGAAGAGCCTCTTCAGCTTGTTTACACTCGGCGACATTTTTCCGCCCGGAATTTTCTATTCGCTCCCATTTTCCTTCCTTTTTAACCAGAGTGAATTGATGATTTGCGACAATATCTATGGCTTCAGTTACATCATGCACATCGAGAGAACAGGTACATAGAGCTATTATATGGTAATTGCTAATAACAGCATCCGCTTTTTTCTCATAATCAACGAAATTATTCCAATCCTCTCTTTTCAGCCAGGAAGTGGTCCCTAACCTCAGTCCTTCATAGCCACTTTCCAGAGCCTTATCGAGTTTTTCAACCCAGCCATCTAAGACTCTTTCCGAAACGAATACGCCTTGTTTTACATACCAATCAGAGTAGGGAATAATTTCGATTTGGCCATTTTCCAGATAAACATCAAAGTCAGGAATAGCTTTTCTCAAGGCTTCTTTTGCCTCTTCCACATCTAGAGGGTATGCTGTGATCCACAGGCAAAATTCATTATTTTCCAGTCCTGCTTTAAAGTAGGGAACAAGTATATAAGTCAAATCTTCTTTTGTCTGGTAGAATTGGCAAAAGTGTATTCCCCATGACACGTCCCCGATGAAATCAATACCAGACGGCCTCAATTTTTCATTCATCCTGTATCTCCCCTACTATGAAATATAATCATGCAAAGTAATATTCAATTGTATCTTAGAAATTTCATTTTTGAGACGAGGGAACTTTCTGAAGCCCTTGACAAATTAAGCAGAATATACCCCTTGATATCTTAAAAAACAGAATCGATCTGCCTGGCAATTTTAATATCCTGTTATAAAGAAAAATCGATGGTATATTAATGTTTTTGCCTTGGAATTTTTTTGCGAATTCAAGCCAAAAATCTATTTTTACTACAAAATCCATAAAGAGAAATCCTGTAAATATGAAAAAGTTTCTGAAAAGTTTCAGGCGAATATTCACGCTTTGGTAATATATTCGTACCTGACATCGGCCTGTACTATTTCTGGCACCTGTCCCCACATGCCGATATATTCCCCCTGAATCACAAGTGCCCCTTTTATTCCCGGAATCCCCTTAACGGCTTTGAAAGAAGCTTCTACTGATTCCTTTCCTGTGCCTACCTCGTTTCCAAGAGCCGTTGCAGCCGCATCCGCCAGGGAAACGTCATCCGAGAACACTGCAGCCGCATCCGCCATCCCGAAACTGATCGAGGGGCCAACCGTCCCTGCTGAAGTGCATATGCCTGTAATCGAGTCTCTGGGCTCGAAAACCAGGCCCAGGTTTTTTACGGGGGACTGTCCCGCGTAGATCCCAACCACAACAGGCCTGTCATTGATGAGTGCAATATCCCCCCCATTATCGACAATAGCGTATCTGGCCCCGGCTTCGACCATCGCTTCCACTGCAAGCGCCGAAATCGTGCCTGCAACCGCACTCATTGGGCCTATACCCATAGTGTTTCCGGCTTTTACCATCCTCCTTACAACTTCAGGAGCATTTCCCGGGCATTCATAGGGTTCGAGAGTAAGCTGAAAATAAGGATCGGAAAGAATGTACGTCTCAAGGGCTGCCCTGTGGATGCGGATAGCTTCCTTTGCAGCTTCGATATGGGCCTGGTTGTTGGCCGCAATCGTAACTATTGTTTCCTTGAGCTGGAAATGTTCTTTAATCGGGATACTGGCAGGCTCTTTAGCGGGCTCTTTTATAGGATCTGGCATGTAGATCCAGATAGGATTTATTGCTTAAAAAATAGGTG
>CAZSVY010000107.1:0-8215 GCA_964610495.1 uncultured Methanosarcinales archaeon | reverse complement strand
AACTTTTGTAAGCCGAATACATCCGTTTTGTGAAATCTAAATAAATTATATGCATTGAAAATTATATGTCTCTTTAATACAATACTTCTTAATCGGGAAGTTTATCCACTATAAAAAAACATTATCAATTGGGGGAATTTTATGGAAACGATGGATGCAATTTTAACCAGAAGAAGTATCCGGAAATATTTGCCAGACCCGATAAACCGGGATGTGATCGAAAATGTTCTGAAAGCCGGAATGAATGCACCGTCTGCAGGAGACGAACAGCCCTGGCATTTCGTTATAATTGACCGGCACGACGTCCTTGAAAAAATCTCAGAGGTACATCCATATGCGAAAATGCTGAAGGATACTCCAGCTGCAGTTCTTGTCTGCGGGGACCAGAACGTTCCTAAATTTAAGGACTTCTGGATTCAGGACTGCTCAGCTGCGAGCCAGAATATGTTGCTTGCCGCCCATGATCTCGGACTTGGGGCTGTCTGGATAGGGATTTATCCTGCTGAAAAGATGGTCCGGGAAGTCAGGAGTTTGCTAAATATTCCGGATCATATAGCTCCGTTTTCGATTATTGCAATGGGTTATCCGGCAGAAGAAAAATCAGGCAGACTGAGGTACGATACTACCAGAATCCATAGTAATTCCTGGTAAAAATCTTCGGATTCATTATAATAACTGGTTAATAACTGGTAAAGCTTCCAAACCATAGTAATATCTGGCAAAAACCCACGCCGCTTTCGGCTAAGTACCCGAAGGTGTGTATATTACTGGAGTGCGTGTACGTTACTGAAGGGGTTATGTAATTTATAACATGTCAATTTTGCTGAAACTTTCCTTTACTTTTTATCTTTTCGGGTTGAGTTTCTATTAATTCACATATAATTTTTAGAAATGTTCTTTAATTAAATGGGACAATTAAGTGCAAAATTAAGCAGTAGGTTAATAGTAAAGAGGGCTAGTTTATGAAAAAGAAACTGATATCAGGTCTTGTTTTACTTATTATGCTTTTTGTTTCACTGCCTTATTCAGCAGGAGCTGCCGATGAAGATCTTCTTAAACATACGAGCTCAGGAAACGCTTTTGGGGGTGGAGAGAACCTTCAGATTGACCAGGACATTCAGGGCGATCTGGTGCTTGCAGGGTCCCGGCTTGAGATAAACGGGAACACAGGAGACGATTTTATAGGTGCAGGCGGGGAGCTGATTGTTAATGGAGACGTTTCAGGAAATATTATCGCAGCTGGCGGTTTAATCAGGGTAAACGGGAATGTAGGTGGAGACGTGGCAGCAGTCGGCGGCCAGATTTTCCTTTCCCGGGACAGCGTGGTTGAAGGGGATATCCTGCTGGGCGGAGGCGAAGTAACGCTTGACGGAACCGTTAATGGAAATGGGGATGTCTCAGCAGGCACCCTCAGAACCGGCGACGACTTTGAGCTTAAAGGGAATCTCAGCCTGCAGGCCGATAATTACCCGTCGGATCTGGAAAATAAGGTAGGCGGAAACGTAAACGTTACGCAGGTAAATGCGACGGAAGAGCAATATGAAAGTGCTGCCGAAGGGTTTAGCGTTTTCTCTTTTATCATTGGGCTGCTTGCATCCCTGGCTCTGGGCCTGATTCTTATTTACCTTTTCCCGGGTTTTGTAAGCGGGGTTGCGGAACTCGTAAAAGATTCACCTTTGAAGACCGGATTACTGGGATTCTTTGCTCTGATTTTCCTTCCGATTCTCTCGATAATCCTGCTTTTTACTATTTTCGGGTGGACCCTTTCTGTCCTGATATTCCTGCTCTTTGCACTTGGGCTTCTTATCGCGACAGTACCCGTGAAACTGCTTGCAGGCGAGGTAATCTATAATAAAATCTTAAAAAAGGACGCCGGAAAAATGGTCTACTATCTTGTCGGGGCAGTTATATTTGCAATTGTATATGAAATTCCCTTCGTGGGAGAACCTATACGTTTTATTGCACTCATTCTCGGGCTGGGGGCGATAATAGCCTGGCTTGCAATCCGCGCCAGGCCGACAAGTTAAGCGGGCAGAGTCTCCAGGCGGGTGAAATTTCAGTTTTTTTCGTCCAGGCAGCTTTCAGGCAGATTTTCAAAAAATCTGAGAAAATCTGAAAACTCGAGGAATCTGAAAGTTCGGAGAAAATCCGGAAGTTTGGAGAAAAACTGGAAGTTTGGAGATATTCTGGAAGCTTGGCGAAAAACTAAGAAGTGGGACGGAAGTCTCAGGGAAGGACTTCTTCCCTATATTTTTCAAATCCCAGCCTGTCAAGAAGGTCTCCGAACCTTTCTCCATCAAGGCCTTCTCTCCTGTAATATCCCACGCTTTTTTCCAGAATTGAAAACAACTGCTCCTCGTCCGCAAGTTCAAGCAACTTTTTCCCATGCCCTGGCTTGCGACCCAGCTTGCCTCCGACAAAGATCGTGCACCCGGTTTTTTCTGCTCTCAGCGCATCTTTCCTGCAGGCTGCGATACAGGCCCCGCAGAGGATACACTTTTCCCTGTCTATGCTGGCCTTATCTTCCAGAACTTTTATTGCTTCCATTTTACATGCCTTTTCACAGCGTTTGCAGCCTGCACAGTTTTCTTCAAGGATTTCAGGCCTGGTGGTACCCATGACTCCAAAATCGGTGTCCTGAGGCTTTAGACAGGCCGACGGGCAGCCTGTCACTGCAATCTTGAGTTTTTTGGGGACAGGTTCGCCGAAGTACTTCTCATCGATCCTTTGCGCAATTTTCTGGCAGTCGATGAGCCCGTATCTGCAGACCTCATTCCCGTGGCAGGCAACAACTGCCCTTACCCGCTTTCCAGCCGAGCCTCCGAAAACTCCCTGCTTTTTAAGTTCGGAACTTGCCTCCTCAGTATCTTCGATTTTGACAAAAGGAATCTCAATGCCCTGCCTTGAGGTTATATGGACGTAGCCGTGCCCGTATTTCTCGGCAGCATCCGCAATCGCCCGCAACTTCTCGGCGTCCACCCTGCCGCCGGCGACTTTAACCCGCATCGAAACCATATTTTCCTGCCTCTGAGGCAGATACCCTTTGCTTTTTAGTAAAGACTCGTCAACCTTCTTCTCATTCATATAACGTCACTTCACTGCAAAGGCATTAAAATTAATGTATATAAAAATAATTAATGACCCGATTTTTATAATAAATTCTGACTAAAGGTTAGAAAAAATAGAGAAAAAGAAACATAGAAAAAATAGAAAAAATTAAAGAAAAGAAAAAAACTTGAACTGTACAAGTACCATATAAAGCCCAGTCCCTGTAAAGATGCTGAGCATCGCATTCCGCTTCCAGAAATGCAGCCCGGCTACAATACCTATGGTAAACAGTTCAGGAATTCCGTAAGGAGCTGAAAACCACTGCACGTCTTTCAGGCAGTAAATGACAAGCAGCAGGAGAATCATAGGAGGCAAATTTTTCTCAATAACCGAGAGCATTGCAGGTGGTTCTCTTGAGCCAAAAAACAGGAACGGAAGGGCTCTGGTCGCAAAAGTTGCAAGCGCAATAACTGCAATGGTTACGAGCATTTGAGGGGCATCCAGCATCAGTTTTCCTCCTTGATCTTTTTTTCGGCAGGCTGTACGGATGCATTAATAGGCCTGAGTTCCTTCTTTGTTTGTGAATTTCTCTGTGTTCTTTGAGTTCTCTCTATTTTTTGCATGCTTTGCATTCCCTGCTCTCTCAGCGTTCCCTATATTCCTTGCCTTGTCTTTTCCCTGCCCATCAGGATTAAAGTTCCGAGGATAATTGAGGCAAGCAGCATATTGTCAGGGCTAAAAAATATAATGGAAAGAGCTCCTGCACCCACTGCGGCCAGGAAGGGAAAACGTGCCTCGGAATTAAAATACTGCTCTATGGTCAGCACCACAAAAAGTGCAGTCAGTACAAAGCCCATGCCCTCAAGGTTAAGCTCAAGCACGGAGCCAAGTACGGCCCCAAGCACGGAACCTGAGATCCAGTAGAGATGGTCAAGGGCTGCGACATAAAAATAAAACCTTGACCTCGAGCTGCCCTGCGGGATGTCTGTCGTGGTCAGGAGAGCATACGTTTCGTCAGTTAACGCAAAGATCAGGTAAGGTTTGACCTTTCCGACTCCGGAAAACTTCTCCAGCAGGGACAGCCCGTAAAAGGCGTGCCTGAGATTCAGGAGCAGCGTGGCTATGGCAAACTCAGTCAGCCCTGCCCCGGCAGCAAGTAAAGCTACTGCCAGAAACTGGCCCGAGCCTGCATAAACAAAAAGGCTCATCAGGAAAGCGTAGATCCAGTGATATCCTGCACCTTCAAGCAGAAACCCGAAAGCCATTCCGAGAGGTATGTACCCGAGAAGAACAGGAACTGTGGTCTTGAAGGCGTTGATGAAAAGATCTTTATCTCGCTCGCCTGCTTCCCATTTATCCTTCCTGTCTCTGGCCATGTTATCACTCTTCTATTTCTCTTGCAAAGCCCTTCTGAAATCTCTGACTTCTGTTACCCTTACAGTAAGCTCTTTTGAAAAATGAAAAACAGAAATTATATTTATCATATTTAAAGATAGTTAGTAAATATACTGATCCTGTACTCTGCATCCGTATCCTGAGTCTCATTTAATATATCTTTTATCCTGTATCTGCCAGCGATTGGCTATCGTTATAACTTATTACAAATATTCAAATTTTGGACCGTCCTTGCAGTCTTTGGCGCTTTTACTTTGGTCGCTTTTAAGATTTTATAGCGTTTTTCAGTAATGACCAACACATATTTTAACAGGGATAATCTTTCAGGCTAAACCAAATTTTGACCTAATCAAACACTGGAAAACGTCTGCCGCTTCTACCATATTGATATATAAGTGACATTATATTTATCCGTATGAGGGTTATCAGGGGACTGAATTCGCGGTTTACTTTTATCTTGCTCATTTTGATAGCTTTTATCGCATATATCCGGTACCTGACTGACTTTTATATCTTCGAGGATAGGTCTCTACTGGATGCTCTTCTTATCTCTTTAATTGTAGTTTTTCTAGCCCAAATAATAAATTCCATTACCGGAAATCTTATTCTTAGAAGAGTATCGACTGCCAAAGACAGATACACTCTGAGGAAAACTGCATCTATACTTATTACAGTACTTGCTCTTGCCTCCCTTTTTGCGATCTGGGTTGAGAGAACCAGCACCCTTTTTATTGCCTATGGGATTTTCAGTGCCGGAGTTGCAATTGCACTTCAGGACGTTCTGAGGAATATAGCCGGAGGAATTCTCCTGGTTGTAGCTCGTCCTTTTAAAGCAGGAGACAGGATTCAGGTGGAAGATAGTGTAGGTGATGTACTGGACATAGGAAGTTTCAGCACCACAATTATGGAAATCCGGGAGTGGGTGGATGCAGACCAGTATACTGGCAGGATTCTCAATATCCCGAACAGTTTTGTTCTAAACAAGACGATAAAAAACTATACCAGGGACTATTCTTTTATCTGGGATGAAGCCCGAATTCTGCTGATTTACGGCAGCAACTGGAAAAAAGCCGAAGAAATTGCCCTTAGAACCGCAGGCCCGATTGTAGGGGAGTTTGAAGACCTGGCGCGAAGAGAACTCCTGCTAATGGGACAGCAGTATTTCTTCACCACCTACGATGTACAGACAAAACTTTTTATAAAAATGCAGGAAAACTGGATCGAAATGCGGTTAAGATACGTGGTTGAGCCCAGGAAAAGGCGAGCAATCAATCATCTTTTAATTTCAGGCATTCTTGAAGCTTTCGAGAAAGAAGACAACATCCTGGTAGGAACCGCAACAAGCATCGATCTTATGAATCCTCCGGACAAAGGATAATAGTCATATTTAGTAAACGGTTTCTTCCGGCTTTTTCCTTCCAGCACACGGACTCTATTGTTTCTCTACTTTTTTTCCCTGTTTTCCCTGTTTTTCCCTGTTTTCCCTGTTTTCCCTGTTTTTCCCTGTTTTTCCTTTACTTTCTTTCTAGTTTTTTCTCTGCTTCTTCTATAATTTTTTTCTACTTCCCCTACTTTTTGTTTCTGTATCTGGTTTTTCACATCAACTAGATATTAAATCACATGCGCGTGCCTGTAAAATCTATTTATCTTAACAATAGATATGATATAAGGAGAGGTAATTCGCTGTAATGAGAAGTAACCCGTTGAAACTGGCATCTTTAAACCTGCTAGTTTTAAAGGAGAGTATAGCTGTGGGCCTGTTCTTCAATAGCTGGAACGATCTTGGAAGGGTTTTAATCCTCGGAGTACTGGGATATATCTCACTTGTTCTTTTGTTAAGAGTATCCGGAAACCGGACACTTTCGAAACTTAATGCATTTGATTTTGTAGTTACAATTGCTCTTGGGTCTACTTTCGGATCACTTATTCTAAACAAAAGCATTGCACTCGCAGAAGGTATAGTAGCTTTTGCGGTCCTGATAGGTCTGCAGTATGTAATGGCCTGGCTAGCTGTAAGGTCAGATACTATTAAAAAAGCGATAAAAAATGAGCCCGCCCTTTTATACTACAATGGAGAGTATCTTAAAAATGCTATGGATCGCTCTAGAGTTGTTAAAGGTGAAATTGAGCAGTCGGTAAGGAATCAAGGATATGCCAATCTTGATAAGGTGGAAGCTGTTGTCCTTGAGACTGATGGCAGCTTCTCAATTATAAGCCAGTCCGGAAAAGAGGGAAAAGCACCTGATATTACCGGGCTAAAAGTTTGAAAAATTAGAGCTCGAAATTTTTTTGGGAATCCGTATCTGATTCCGAATCTCTCCTGGCTCTATTATTTGACCTGAGATTTCTCCGGGTAGCAGGATCTGATTCATATTCGTCCCCTACAGGGGGAACATTCAGGATGTGAAGTTGCGGAGCCCTGATATTGTTCTTCCGGAATTCCATCCAGGCTTTTGTATGTACCTCGGACTCGAACTCGAATTCGTCCCTGAGGTCGTTGACATAAGCCTTGGCCCTTAACCTGGTGTAGAATGGAAGAGCTTTATGTAACATGATAACAGGTCTTTTTTCGGAAACGTAAACGTATTTCGAGCTTACTACAGTTTCCCGCAAAATCCTCATTGCAGTTTTTACGTCGGACTCTCCTGCAATATACAGGTCTATTACCACCATCATTTCCGAAACCCCATAATTTCCGCTGGCAATGGCTTCATTGAAAATCAGGCTGTTCGGGGCTGTAACCGTGTTGTCGTCAGGTGTAACCAGTTTCGTTGCCCTGAGCCCTATATCCGTGACCTCCCCGTAATAGTTTCCAATATTGATCTTGTCCCCTATTTGATATGGTTTTTCAAAGGTAATTATGATTCCCCCGACAAAATCCGCAAAAAGATCTTTTATCCCAAAACCTATGGCTGCACCCAGAAGCCCTGTCAGAAGAAATAGTTCCGGCCCGAAAATGCTGAATATTTCCCTGAGAATGTAGAAAAAGGCAACAGCGTAGAATACAAATCTTATAGCAGGAATAATCATTTTTACTTTTATCCTGCCTTCTCGGCTCATATTTTCCGAGATTTTCGATAGTACGGCAGTAATGATCCTGCCAAGTATGTATGCAGCAAAGACAACCAGAACCATGTCTACGAGAGTTTGCATTTCTATGGATCTGAGAGCTTCAAGAAGCTGCTCCCTGCCTGTCTCTCCATCTACCATTTACCACACCAGTCTTAGCTTTTCCAGATATGCAATGACACTGCGCAGGGCTTCGGGCCTGACACGGAATGAATCGTCTTCAAGTTTGAAAATCAGTTCCAGGTTAAGAAGCCGGAAGATGGTTTCATTCACTCTTAATCCAGAGCCGATCATATCGACGATTTCATTTTTCTTCAGGCCCTGATATGAAAGAATCAGGTTCAGAACAAAAGCCTCATCATATTCGAGTTCTATATCATACGAAAACTGGCCTATTTTCTCAGGGCTTATGTGAGGATAATGAAGCCCAAGCTCCCAGACCCTCAAGGCAACGCCAGGGTTACCTTTTGATTCCAGGTGGATCTCTTCGAATACCCTGTACTCAGCGGTTTCTTCTTCTTTTCCCTTTTTCTCCCCTTTTTCTTTCAGAAAGCGCTTCCTAAAATATGGGATATTTATTTTCGGAACCGGGACGACAATTTTCCTGCCCAGTGAGGCCAGTTCAAGAGGATACTGTATTACATATATAGCAGGTTCTTCTTCGGACTCTCCACCGTTATTAAATATTATCTCTCCTTCTCCG
>CAZSVY010000106.1:0-6293 GCA_964610495.1 uncultured Methanosarcinales archaeon | reverse complement strand
AATGCAAAATCAAGCACAATAGACTTTTTAATTAAACCCGTGCTTTAGATAGTTGAAGGTATAAAGCTATTGATTTCTCAATTCAACCGTGTAACTTCTTATTAATATAAAGTTTTTTTATATTATTTTTCACGGGAATTTCCTGCCGGGTATTTAATCGTACGGTTAATCCCCAACCGATTTAGTTTTGACTGGCACTGAAACACCAGTCATATTTTCTTATTTATTTGCTCAAAGCCAATTGGCCAAACCATACCGTCGTGCAAAACAGGATCGATTGAGAGATATTGTTTACTCTCCCCAAAAGTAATATCCTTTGATTTACTGAGGGCCACCAAAAAAGAAATTAATCTGCCGACAAGATCATCGGCTTAAACATAATTAAATTATCAACCCGAATATTTTCCAAACACCTGTCTATGAAGCCACAAATTCAATAATGATATCCTCGATTTCAGTATCGAATTTGAGTCTCGAATTTGAGTCTAGAATTTCAGTCAAGAACCTCTGCCATTGCCTCCAGGCTTCGGGATATATCTTCACTCGCAGGCACAGTACTGTAACTTTCTCCAGATGTCGAATTGGCAGCTTCAATCATGCCATCCAGGTATCCAACGCTTGAGTTAAGTTGTGCCACATTTTCATTTAATGAAATCATGGCTTCTTGCATCTCACTCAGGTTTTCTGGATTCGATTTCAGGACAGTAACTATGGAATTCACTATTTCTATGCCTGTATCTGTCCCATTGGCCTCAGGCTGCAGAAAATTATCTTCTTCAAGCTCGGAGTTCGGGATTTCATTTATCGGGTTAAGATCGCTGTCAGATATTTGAAGCACGGATGCAAGCAAATTGAAACTCAGGAGTATTTCCCTTTCCACCCGCTCAATTTCATTGTATCTCGATGTAAGATCGGTTTCACCTACTTTATCCCCCAGAATATTCTCCATCTCATAGTTTAACGCTACTGAAACCGGTAGCATTGATAGCATAACCAGAAGAATTACTGCTATCCGCAGGTAAAAAACCCGGCGTCTGTTCATATAATTTCCCCCACTATTACTTCTCGCAATTTAACGGAATTTCCCATTGTTAAAAATAACCCAACCTGGCTATAAAAGTTTAACCATTCGTATAAAGTTATAGAACAAGTAGAAAGCTTTCAAAAAGATAAACGGACTGTTAAAAGTAGATAGCAAGCTGAGGCATTATCCAATTAAGCTGTTAATTAGTCTCAGTGAATAAATAGTGATACTATTGATTGACAAATTATTCCTTTTATCGATTAAAAACAATTTATTTGCCCATAAGTTAGCCCTCTTGAGCACAGTTCAGTTTCTTTATTTGTAAAATATTCCGCTTGAGCGAACAAAGTGAGCGAAACGGACCGCAGATTCATGAGCCACAATTTTGGCCGTCCTCCCGAGACGGAACTCGGGCTGCAGAGCCGCAACTCTGCTAGCGAAGCATTTACATGTAAGGTGAGCATAGAATGCACAAAAAGCCGACAAAAAGACCGGCACAAACAAAAATAAAACTGAAAGACTGGCAGAGGAAAAGTAATGGCTGTATGGAAGGGAAAGAAAGTGGTTCTGCATACCACTATGGGTGACATAACAATCGAGCTATTTGAGGACATGCCGATTACGGCAGGGAATTTCGCAAAACTCGTGGAGAAAGGCTTCTACGACGGAGTTATTTTCCACAGGGTTATCGACAAATTTATGATCCAGGGCGGGGACCCGACAGGCACAGGCATGGGCGGACCAGGCTATGAGATTCCGGATGAATTCACGAATCACAACCGGAACGAAAGGGGAACTCTATCCATGGCAAACGCAGGCCCGAACACAGGCGGCAGCCAGTTCTTTATCAACCTTGTGAACAACAATTATCTCGACAAGATGCACCCTGTCTTCGGGAAGATAGTTGAAGGCATGGATGTTGTGGATTCTATCGGAAAGGTGAAAACTGACCGCCAGGACCGCCCGAAAACCGAAGTGAAAATTGTAAAAGCTGAACTGGTCTGAAACTTCTTGCACGTCAGGGCAATTCCTGCTCTCTAATTTTTCTATTTTTTACTCTCTATTCTATACTTTCTCTCTATATTCTATATTTTCTATCTTTTCCGACTTTTTATTTTTCCTGTCTCTTCCTGCTTTTTATTTTTACACTCAGTTATTGTCTTTAATCACAAAATCCAATCATTTCCTTTATACACTCTTTCTGAACCTTTCTTTCTGATCATAAGTTCTGATCGGATTTTCGGATACAATGATAAAAAAGCCCGTCTAATAGGAATATAACTTCTTTTAGCGGAGACTGAAGCCTGCTGAATGTTCACAGGAGAAGAGATTTTTGTGTGGGAAACAGAAGAAGGATTGGATTTTCTGGCCAGTGAAACCCTTAAAGCCAGGTATTTGCGTGAGGGGGAAGAGGATTGGGTGGATGTCTGCGAGAGAGTTGCAGAGGCAATTGCGGTAACTGAGGAAGAATATCTGGAATTTAAAGACCTGATGGTCAGAAAGATTTTTCTTCCGAGCTCGCCCACGCTCATGAATGCGGGCACCGAATTCGGACAGCTTGCAGCCTGCTTTGTAATTCCTGTGGAGGACAATGTCGAGGAGATTTTCGATTCGATTAAAACCGCAGCCCTGATCCAGAAAACCGGAGGAGGCACAGGCTTCGATTTTTCAAAAATACGCCCTGGCGGTTCTTCCAGCTCCTGTGGGGAAGAGGCGACGAGCGGCCCTGTAGCCGTCATGAAATTTTTTAATGAGGCAACTGAAATCGTAAAACAGTTCGGGAGGCGCCGGGGAGCCAATATGGGTATCCTTGACATTTCCCATAACGATATCCTTTCTTTCATCAGTGCAAAACATGTTGAAGGAGAGTTGAGTAATTTCAATCTCTCGGTTATGGTGCCTGACGCTTTCATGGAACTTGTTGAAGCCGGTAGGGCCGATGAGATCTGGAACAGGCAAACAGGCGTGACGGTAGGGAGCATATTTTCCGAGATTGTCGAGGGGATCTGGAGAAACGGCGAACCGGGAATTCTTTTTTATGACCGCATAAACAGGGATAACTTCACGCCTGCACTTGGCGATATCTCGGCAACGAATCCCTGCGGAGAAGAGCCGCTTCTGCCTTTTGAATCCTGCAACCTGGGCAGCATAAATCTTTCACTTTTCGTTGTAGACGGGAAAGTAAACTGGGATTTTCTCAGGGAAGTGGCCGGAAAAGCTATCCGTTTCCTGGATAACGAAATTGATAAGAATACCTATCCGGTTCCGGAGATCGAGGCTGCAACAAAGAAGACCCGGAAAGTAGGGCTTGGGGTAATGGGGCTTCACGATATGCTTTTGAAGCTTGGGCTGCCCTATGACTCTCCGGAGGCTCTCGAACTTGCGGAAAAACTTATGGAACAGGTTACCTGGGCTGCAATCAGAGAATCAAGAAAACTTGCTGCGGAAAAGGAGCCTTTTCCGGAATATGAGGACTCTACATGGGAACTTCCTATGAGAAATGCTGCCTTAACCGCAGTCGCTCCGACAGGCACAATCAGCATTCTTGCCAGTTGTTCGGCAGGAATTGAACCTGTTTTCAGCTGGGTATACAGGCGGACCCAGACCGTAGGCAGGGAATTTACGCTTATTCATCCGTTTTTCACGGCACATTTCAAGTCAAAACTGCCGGAAACTGACTTTAACTGGCTTCTTGAGCACGTCTATAAGTACGGCACCCTGCAGAATGTGGAAAACCCGGAACTCGTAAGCGAAGAAGAAAAGCGGCTTTTCAGGTCAGCGCTTGATATTGACTGGAAGGCTCATATTGATGTGCAGGCAGCATTTCAACGGCATTGCCATGCCGGAATTTCGAAAACTATCAATATGCCCGATTCCGCAGGAAAAGAGGACATCAAGCAAGCTTTAATTTATGCCTGGAAACAGGGGCTCAAAGGGCTTACTATCTACAGGACGGGAAGCAGGCAGCGTGTTGTGCTTAGCCTGCAAAAACCTCAAAACTGAACTGTAGCCTGTAAAATCATATCTGATCTCAAGACCGAACTTGTAACCTGTAAAGATCGTTTATGCTCTCAAGATTGAATTTGTAATCCGCATGCCGAACTGACTAATAATTATTAGAAAGTATTATCTTACTAAAAATATATATACATTCATTCCCTCTAAATAAACTATGACTGCTGCCTTTAAACATCACTTTGAACTATTAACCGCCTGCATAATTTACGGTACTGTCGGAATTTACATGCAATGGCTGGGGGATATGTCCGTAGGCTCAATTATTTTTTACAGAGTCCTCTTCGGACTCTCAGCCATTTTATTTTACCTTGCAATTACCGGAAATTTAGGTCAGCTTGCTCTAAAAAGAAAGAAAAATTACCTGCTCCTCCTGGGAATCTTCTATGTTTCGCAAATGTTTTCCTATTATTCGGCAATTCGTTATCTAGGAGCTTCTTCAGCCGTCCTGCTGCTCTATACGGACCCGATTTATCTAACCATTCTTGCCCCTCTCCTGCTGGGAGAAAAGAACACGGGGAAAACCATTCTTGCTCTTTTCCTGGGCCTGGTAGGCGTTTTCTATGTAACAAGGCCGGAAGGAGGCTTTGAACAGCTTGATATTGGGAGCAATTATCTTAAAGGAGTACTTTTCGGGCTTACAGGAGGCCTCTTCAGCAGTGGCGTAATAATTTCGGTTCGATACCTCCGAGATGAATATAATGGGCTTACCCAGCTCTTCTGGCAAAGTACAGTCAGCCTGTTCTTCCTTTCACCATTTGCGGTTTCCGTCCCAAGAGATGTGCTTGCCTCAAACCTTCCAGTCCTTATGCTCTTCGGGGTACTGATTACAGGTATCGGGGCAGTGTTTTATATAAGGGGTGTGACAGGAGTGAGCGCTATTACAGGCAGTATCCTTACCCTGCTTGAGCCGGTCTCCTGTATATTCTTCGACTATACGGTACTCGGAAACTCGATTCACCACGGAATGCTTATCGGCTGTATTTTCATCCTTGCCGCGGCAATTGTCATAAGCCTGGACGATTCGGTTTCTCTTAGAAAACTGGTTCTCTGGGACAAAATAGCCTTTGGCAAAAGAACTTTTGTCAGGAAAAAACCGGTTTTAAGAGTACACAATAAATAAATTTTATCTTTTTACTCTATCTTTTATTTTTATTTCTACTTTTTAAATTCTCCTTCAAGTTTAAATTTTTCTTCAAGGATTCTGATCCTGTATTTTTCCGATGCCCAAAAAAGTATATATCTGCAAGCTTTTAATTCTCGACCATGACTGCGCAGGAAAACTCTTTAAAACCGTATTTGGAGGTTATAACTGGCAGCATAATTTACGGCACGATCGGGATCTTTCTGGATAGAATTCAGGACATGTCAGCCGGATCTATCCTTTTCTCCAGGCTCTTTTTTAGGCTCTGCATGATTTTTATTTACCTGCTGTTCAATCGAGGGCTTGGACAGCTGAAACCCGAAAAGAAAAGAAGGTATCTTCTGCTCCTGGGACTTTTAAACGCGATAACAGGAATGTGTTATTTTTCATCGATCCGATATAGCGGAGTCTCGGTTGCAGTCCTTCTGCTTTACACGGCTCCTGTATATGTTAATTTACTTGCTCCCTCGATTCTCGGGGAACGCAGAGGAAGAGACAGCTTTCTCCCCCTCCTGCTCGCAATTGCAGGAGTTTTACTGATTGCCCGCCCCGGAGAAATTATGGTGGATACGGGCCCTGATTTTCAGAAAGGCCTTATCTTCGGGCTGCTGTCAGGGTTGTCATTCGGTGCGACTATAATAACGATCCGGTATCTCAGGGACGATTACTCAGGGATAGCTCAGACTTTCTGGCTGACCGGAATAAGCCTTCTCTTTATGCTGCCGGCTGCACTCGCCACTCCACCTGCCGCCTTCGTTAAAAACCTCGATACCCTGCTCCTCTTCGGCTTAGCCATTACCTTCGCGGCCGTAATTTACCTCAGAGGGATCTCAGGAATCACGGCACAGACAGGAAGTATTCTTGCCCTGGTCGAGCCGGTCTCCGGAATTTTCTTTGATATTACTGTTCTTAAAAATCCGCTTTATATCTCGACTTTCCTTGGCTGCAGTTTAATTCTCACAGCAGCTTATATTATAAGTAAAAGGAATGGAGCAAACGTGTGAAATGGAAGAACAGAATGTAGGGATTCCGTCTGTGACAGCTCCCACGAATAAATTCGTAGGCATCTATGGTATTTCAACCAATGCTATACTGCCCTAGAGCAACTAT
>CAZSVY010000105.1:0-2576 GCA_964610495.1 uncultured Methanosarcinales archaeon | reverse complement strand
TAACTCTATAATTCCAGAGTACATAGGAAAACAAAACATTTGGTCTGTAACCGTACCATGAAATAAAAAACATTTTTAATTCGCACAGATACCTTTTTTTCAATAGCAGATGGCTTAGTTTTTCCTATAACGAACATACAGAAAAAAGCCAGAAAGAAGAGCTTTCTTAATACCCTTTCTTTATTAAATACATAAACATTCAAAGCATCTAATATATAGAAAAGGTCTGTGCGGAAATAATAACGATTACAAACTTTCAATACACTGCCAAATAATCTCAAATAGAATAAAAATATGAACTAGTAGTGTGAAGCTTATTTTGAGTTTCTCGACTCCTTCGAGAAAAACGAAAGACAGGGCTTTCAGGTGATAACAATGGAACCCGAGAAAACTTCCGAAGGCAGAGTTGTTGCGTTTATCGATATAGGCACTAACTCGGTCCGGCTGCTTCTGGTCCGGATCAATCCAAATGGGTCTTACCTGCCCCTGACCAAGCAGAAGGAAACAGTCCGGCTTGGGGAGAAGGAATTCATAGACCGGATTCTGCAGCCTAAAGCGATAGAACGCGCAGTTGTTGTCTGTAAAAAATTCATGGAACTTGCCAGGGCTTACAGGGCAGAAGAGGTTATAGCTGTGGCTACCTCGGCAACGCGGGACGCGAGCAATAAGGTTCAGCTTCTCGAAATGCTGAAAAAGGAGGCAAACCTGGAAGTCTGTACAATTTCCGGAACCGAAGAAGCTCGCCTCATTTACCTTGGGGTTTCAAGCGGGCTTCGGCTCGGAAGCTCAAAAGCTCTGTTCATAGATATCGGAGGTGGGAGCACTGAAGTATCAGTAGGGGACCAGACCCAGTGTTATTCTCTTTACTCCCTTAATCTCGGGTCCATCAGGCTGACAAACATGTTCCTACCGGACGAGACAGGGCCTGTTTCCGAGGAACAGTATGAACAGATTAAAGAGCATATCCGGCGCAAGATTGCAGATATAACAAAAGACCTTTCCAGGTACAGCGTAAACTTTTCGATTGGGAGTTCGGGAACAATTGAAAACCTTGCCAAGATCGCTTTTGTCTACCTGCACAAAACAGCCCATGAAAGCTTTGAGAAACTGGAGTACGAAGACCTTAAGAGTATAGTCAGGGCAATGTGTGCCATACCTCTTGAAGAGCGGCGCAGGTTCCCGGGAATCAACGCGCAAAGGGCAGATATCATCATCTCAGGGGCTGCAATTATTGAGACCTTTATGGAAGAACTTGGACTTTCCGAAATCAGTGTAAGTAAACGCGGGCTTCGAGAAGGGCTGCTTGTAGATTACATCTCAAAGAGCGAGTTCTCCTACATGATTACGCAGATGTCGGTAAGAAAGCGCAGCATTATGCAGCTTGGACTTACCTGCAATTTCGATGAAGAACATGCCCATACCGTCACCAGGCTTGCCCTTGAACTCTTTGACAGTATTCAAGCGCTTGGAATTTACGAGTTCAGGGAAGGGGAAAGGGAACTTCTTGAGTACGGCTCAACCCTGCATGACATAGGGACTTTTCTGTCATATGATACCCATCAGGCCTATGCCTATCACCTCATACGGGAGAGTAATCTTCCGGGTTTCCAGCCTGAGGAAATCGAGATCATAGCAAACCTTGCTTATTTCCACAGGAAAAACACGCCTAAGAAGAAGCATCCCAATCTGATCGGGCTTAATAAAGAGGCAGCAAAAAGCATCAGGGTTCTGAGTGCGCTGCTCCGTATTGCCGAAGGCCTGGACCGCTCCCATAATGGAATTATTTCCCATGTCCGGTTTTATATCGCCTCTACCGACAGTCTGGTGCTTGAAATGCACGCTCAGCGGGAGTGCCAGCTTGAAATCTGGGAAGTAGAGAAGCAGAAAAAATACTTCAAGAAAATGTTTGGATACAATCTCCAGTCCAAAGTTCTTATAGAACAGGGCGCCGGAGTTCCCCTACTTGAAGGAAGTGCTGAGCTTGAGGAAATCTCAGGGGTTGAAATGTCCTCAAAAAGCTAAATTAACAGGCTTTCGATTAAAATAAAGAGAGTTTTCGGGAAAAGTCCTGAAGGAACGTGCTTAGAAAGCTTATTTGGAAGGTTTATTTAAAATACTCATTTGGAAAGTTTATTTAAAATACTTATTTGAAAAATTTATTTAAAATACTTATTTAAAAAGGTTATTCATAAAAGAGTTCGTACAGAGTTCTTTGCGTCAATAAAGCTAGTTTTATTACATTAATACAGGTTTTTTATTGCACTTTCAATCCTTTCCCTGAAATTCCCATTCCTTATTTTTTCCCAGGCCTCGGGAAAGGTGTTGAGCAGTGTCTGGAGTTCTTCTTCCCTGTAAGCGAGATAGGTTTCAATTCCTTCAGCACCTGCGGAAAACTTCTTTTTCCCGGAAACTTTTCCACTTTCGGCAGAACCCCATTCCCCGGTTCTCAGGTAAGAACCCAGCAGATCAACTGCAATCACAGCATCATGCAGATTTCCAAGGTGATCCTGAAGGGCCTTGAGTTCTTTGATCAGGACTTTTGCATCTTCTCCAAGCACGCTCTCAAAGAACTCAAG
>CAZSVY010000104.1:0-2759 GCA_964610495.1 uncultured Methanosarcinales archaeon | reverse complement strand
GGGTAAAATAAGGGGTAAAGTAAAGGGTAAAATAAAGAGGTAAAACAAAAGCTTTGAGAAAGCAGAGTAATAAAAACTCGAAGTCTTGCTTCATGTAAAAAGAAAAAGCAGTAACTACTCTGCTGAAAAGGTAGAACCGCTATGGGCTTTTCTCACGATGCCGTACGTACAGGACGGTTCTCTGTGCACATAAGATAGTTTTCAAATAATTTTTTTAAAGTATGAATTATTTTTGTTTACCCATCTCTTTGGATTCTCCTTCAGCAAGTGTTACCTTTTTACCGCAAATGTCGCATGTTCCTTCTTCAGTAATACAGGGCTGCCTGGGAGCTTCTCCTTCACAAATTCCGCACTTTACCATATCCATTCACCTCCTTTCATTCAATCCCCGGGATTTTTCTCCCAATATAAATCAGCAAGCTAGTGATTTATATTTAGTCGGTATCAAAATATATTACATGCGTTATAATGCTCTTAACAAAATTATACGCTCGATTGATTTAAAAGCTGGAATAGAGACCTCTGAAAAGAATGAAACTTAATATAAGAAATATAGAAGTAAGAAGAGTTATACAAGCAGGTATACAAGTAGGAAGAGTTATACAGGCACGAAAGTTATAGAAGTTATTAGATAAGTAAGAAAAATATAACAATAATAGGAAAAATAAAAAAAGAGAAAAAGTGGCCGGTAGCCTGAGGAGATCTGAAGACGGAGATCAGGGCTAAAGAAAAAAAGTGCAAGGCGAGATCACTCTTCGGCTTCCTTTATATTAGGCCCTTCTTTCGTATCCTTCACGATATAACCCAGGGCTTTTATTTTTTCCCTGAGAGCATCTGAAACTGCCCAATCTTTTGTTTTCCTGGCAGCTTCGCGCTCTTCAACCAGTCTCATCACTTCTTCGGGGATTTTCTTTTTCCCGGATTCGGCAAAGAGGCCCAGAACATCTGAAAACTGCCTGTAAAGGGAATGGAGCTTCTCGAGAACCTGTCGATTTTTTCCGGATTCAAGGTACCTGTTGGCTGTACGGGAAAGATCCCTGAAAACCGTTATGGCTTTCGGGGTATTGAAATCATCTTCAAGAGCTTCCGTGAACTGAGTTTCAAATTCAGGAAGGACTTTAAGGATTTCCCGATCCTCGGGATAAGCTGCATCTTCTGCGCTTGCCAGGGCAAACTCAAGGTTCTCAAGCGTTTCTTTGAGCCTTAGATAATTATTTTTAGCGTTTTCTGCAAAGTCGTCGGAATAGTCCAGCTTTTTACGGTAGTGGACTGAGAGAAACATAAAGCGCACAACTTCCCCACCGTACTTTCCGACAATCTCAGGCAGTGTGAAGATATTTCCTTTGGACTTGCTCATCTTCTCCCCTTCAACTATCAGGTGTTCCCCGTGAATCCAGTTGCATGCAAACGGTCTTCCTGTTGCCCCTTCCGACTGCGCTATTTCGTTTTCGTGATGAGGGAAAATAAGGTCCACTCCTCCTAAATGCATATCCAGCGTGGGCCCAAAGCTGTTCATAGCCATTACCGAACATTCGATATGCCAGCCCGGACGGATTTTTCCCCACGGGCTCTCGTAATAAATTCCCCTTTCAATTTCTTCAGGGTTTGAAGCTTTCAGGAGAGCGAAATCGCGGGGGTTATCTTTATCGTATTCGTCCACATCCACCGACGCGCCAATCATTATTTTGTCGAAGTCAAGCTTTGAAAGTTTGCCGTAATTCGGGAACGCTGAAATTCTGTAATAGACCGACCCGCCTTTTTCATAAGCCAGTCCCCTGTCTATCAGTTTTTGTGCAAGTTCAATCATGCTGCCAACGTTTTCCGTGGCTCTCGGGTAAGCTGAGGCTCTTTTTATATTCAGCATATCAAGGCCTTTAAAGAACTCTGCCGTATATTTATCCGTAAAATTCTTAAGTGGCATTCCTGCTGCTTTCGAATCCCTGATAGTTTTGTCATCTATGTCGGTAATGTTCATTACAAGCTTCACTTTATATCCAAGGTACTCAAGAGTTCTGACAATATTATCCGTCATCAGGAAAGTGCGATAATTGCCTATATGCGGCATACTGTAAACTGTAGGCCCGCAGGCGTAAATCGAGACTTCGCCTTCCTTTAAGGGTTTGAAAACCTCTTTCTTTCTTGTAAGGGTATTGTAAACCTGGAGCATCCGGAGCGCCTCTGGAGATTTAAGTACCTGAAATACTTGCTAAAACGAGACTAAGCTTCTTATGGTTGTTCGAATTCAATTTCAGAGTAATCGAATTCACTTATTTTTATCTAATTGGTCAGAAATACTTTAAATGCTTTATTACTTTTGCCGCAAGCCTTTTCACAAGCCTTTTCAAAAAAGGCTTGAGCGAAAACGGCGAACGCCTGTAGTTGAGAAATACTTATAATCCCCAAGCCCTATCGGGCGTGATCACAACCCTTTTAAAAAAGGCTTGACCGAAAAAGGCGTGGTCAAACGGCGCAACGCAAGCCTTTTCAAAAAAGGCTTGAGCGAAAACGACGTAACGGCGTGATCAACCGGCGCAACGGTTGCGGCCCAACGGTTGCGTTCAAGACGGTTAATTAAGCTAGATTTGATTTTTCCATACTGCCGTATAAGCTCTTCAGTGAGTCAGGTGTAAATGCTTGCTTTCCAGGTTATGAGAGGAATAATCGTAACTTAGAGAAAAACTCTAATAGTAGAGAAATAGTTTTCAGATATAACAAGGAAAATATTCTTAAATGTATTATTCTTAAGTATGTTATTCTCA
>CAZSVY010000103.1:0-17733 GCA_964610495.1 uncultured Methanosarcinales archaeon | reverse complement strand
CGGATAAGCGGTTTTTGCAATCGCACCCGAGCAGATCCCATCCGAATCCCCGTGGGTAAGGATTAAAGTTTTCGCTTTAAGCCGGTTCTCGAGTTCTTTCATACTTTGCTCCTTTTTTCCCGAAAAAATTCCATTCCTTTTCTATCGGCGGCGCTTTTTCCAACATTATCTTTTTCTAACAGCAGGTTCTTTTTCTATCTGTATCCTTTTTCTAACCGCAAGCAATATTGAGCCCCTGCTTCCTCTTCCAGATATCTATTTTCTACTTTCAGACCTTTATTTTTTTTCAAACATCGATTTTTTCACTTTCGGAAGATCATGGGATATCAGTTTCATATTGCTAAATTTTACCTTTTTTTACTCAAATGAGCCTTAAGGTAAAAAGAAGTTCGCATTAATATCTTGCTTTTCAGGAATGACAAGAAATATCAGGCAAGATGATAAAAAGAGCAATGAAAAGTACAAACAAGAGTAATAAAAAGAGGATTAAATCAAAATATTAGATTGGGACCTAAATATTAATACTGATTTCTCAGGAACCTGTTATTACTACGCAGGCAGGAAGAACCCAATCAAGACATTACAACCGCGGAAAACACGGAAAATACAGAACGCACGGAAGTTTCCATGCTTTTTTCCTCTATTCCATCAATTCCGGTATTCGGCGTTTTCATCATTACTGTTTTATAAATTAATTCACCTGAGCACAAGCGCAACCGTTGAGCCGCAACCGTTGCGCCGGTTGATCACGCCGGATAGGGCTTGGGGATTATAAGTATTTCTCAACCACAACCGTTGCGCCGGTTGATCACGCCGGATAGGGCTTGGGGATTATAAGTATTTCTCAACCACAACCGTTTGCCGTTTTCGCGCAAGCCTTTTTTGAAAAGACTTGCGTTGCGACGTTTATCACGCCGCTTTCACATCGTTTTCGCTCAAGCCTTTTTCGAAAAGGCTTGCGATCAAACCTTTTTTGAAAAGGCTTGTAGCTTGTGGTTTGCGGGACTCGGGTATTCGAGCATCCTAAATCGTTCTTAATATTTTTTCAGGCACGCCTTTTTCCCAGGAAGCCTGTAACTGCCAGAAGTCCTGCTATAGCAAGGATGGCGCCAAATCCGGGAGCTTTTCCGTTGTCTTCTTCCGTAAGGCTGCTTGAGGAGGCATTTTTCTCCTGGTTGGATTCCATTACTCCGTCGGGCTGTGTGCTGCTTCCTTCTAGGGGAATCGGTATTCCTACATAAACCACAGGAGCATTCGAGAAGGTCTCTCCTGAGTATTCATCCAGGTCAAGGAAACTTGCTTTGCATGCAGGCAGATGGATTTCTCCTTCTTTATGCATCTGCAGGATGTAAGTTATTGTCTTTGAATCCCCATCTTTGCCGATTACCTGCTTGAAACCCATTTCCCCACTTATAAATTTAGCTTCTGGAGGTGCGGTGTCAGTTAAAGTTACACTTGCATCAACATTGCCGGTATTCTTTGCAGTAACCGTTACAGTCAGTTCGTCTCCGGTGTTTAGCTGCTGACTGTCAACAGTTTTCGTAATTGATATTTCAGGCCCATAAATTTTTACCTTTTCCGAGTTGTTGGAACCCGCTTCTCCACTCTGCCCGTTGGGAAGAGTAAAAGTAGCTATCGTTTGCGGAAAGGTAAATTCTCCAGGCTTATCAGGAATCAGAGTGTACTCAAAAACATTTTTAGTTAATTCTCCGGATTTAAGGGAAAGAGTCTTTTCAAGTGTTACATCTTTTTGTAAATGCACTTCGGAAGCTATAGAATCCTTGAGTGCGATATCATCGATATCGCAGAGCCCATTGTTCTGGACGCTGATTGAAACGTGGATAGGTTTCCCCATATGGTTCTCTCTTGGAATACTTTTTAGAATAACAAGGCCCCATCTTTTCTCGATTTTTATTACTTTCGAGCCTATATCTTCATACTTATCATCCCTTACATCCACGCATGTAGTTTTTGCAGTTATGTTAAGGTCAGTATCGACCCAGGGGCTTGGAGCCTTCAGGGTAATGTTTACAGGTTCAAGAGTCTGGTCTTTAGGAACCTCCCCAAGCGTGTACTTTGCTTTTCCTTTAACAACCTCCATTCCGGCCGTATCGACGGTCAGAACGGTATCCTCAGCCTTTGACTCCCCTTCATTCTTAAGCTTTATCGACACATCGATCCAGTTGTCCCCAGAGGATTTGGAGTCATAGGTATCTTTCCGAGTTTCGACTTCGATATCAAACCTTGGCTCTCCTCTTACAAGAATGTCAAGCTCAGCATAAGGATTCCAGTTTCCTATCTTGAATTCCTTTTCATCTTTGGTGATAGTTTCATAATTTGGATCCACTTTCTGGGCATAGACCTTTACCCTGTCGTCATATACAACTTCAAAGCCTGCGGAAAGTGGCGCTGTTTTCAGTTTTTCCCCATCCTTTGAAATTGAGACGAACACCTGTTTCTCTTCGTTGAAATCTTCTGCCTTTATAACGTAACCGTCAACTGTTACGGTCTCCCCCCAGTACAGTTTCGCTCCGTCCTGTTTTTCCACCCACTCGACGTTTTCTGCCGCAAGCGCGGTCATTGAGAGAACCGAAAAGGAGAAAACGGCAAGTAATGCAATCAGTGCAAGCTTCTTAGCCATAGTTACCTTCCTTGAATTTTACACTTTTATACCGGATCTGCGCACTGGAAGCATGCATTCTGGGCTTCTGTAATGTTTACGGCTCTTTATATATATTTTATCCATAATATATAAATATTTATTAAATGTTTATCCACGATCTGTACAGCCGTATTTCACTATTCGATGCATTGTTTTTGCCCCAGCACTCCCTATTATTTATAATTTTTAAATTTGCTATTACTTTCATAATTCAAGTTTCACGGTTTTTCTTATTGAAATTTTGGATCATTTTATAAATCTTTAATCTGCTAGTTTCTGCTACTTAGTTATAAGGTCGTTTTAAAAGGTTACCTTAATAAGAGATTTTGTCTGGACTCTATAAACTAAACTCTATAAAGTATCTGAGTATTAGATATTTAATTTTTTGTACTGTATGGAATCTCTAATAAACTTCTAATATCAGAGGCGTTTACTTTTTAAGGCTGCGTGCCCCTGACCGGATCAGAAGAGGAAGTTTTTAAATCCAATCAAGAAGTAGCAGTTTCGCCCGGATATCGGAGGTTTTTTCATGGAACTTATAAAAGTTGTAGAAATTCTTGAAGAAATTGCACCACCCGAACTTGCCGATAACTTTGACGAGGGCAGGATCGGGCTAATTCTCAATCTGGAAAACGATATAGAAAGGATTGCAGTTGCCCTCGATGCCACCTCATACGTGCTTAAAAAAGCCGCAGAAATGAAAGCAAATTTACTGGTTACCCATCATACCCTTATCTTCCATCCGATAAACAAAATCTCAAAATCCCTGGCCGAATCCCTGAAGCTTGCTCTTGAGAACGGGATATCCCTTTACAGCATGCACACAAATTACGATAGGGCCGAAGGAGGTATCAATGACGTGCTTGCCTCGAGGCTTGGACTCAGGAATATAGAAACTGCGGAAATAGGCAGGATAGGAGAACTCGAACCCTGTGCTTCGGCTGAACTGGCATCTCATGTCTCGGAAACCCTGAAAACTCCTGTAGTATATGCCGGAGAAAAAGAAGGGATTAGGCGGGTAATGGTCGTCGGAGGCAGTGGTTTTTCGACTGAATTCCTTGAAATCGCCAGGGCAAACGGAGTCGATGCTTTCATATCTTCCGAACTCAAGCATAACATTCTCCGCGCTTATGAAGATCTCTGCCTGATTGATGCCACTCACTATGCCACGGAAAATCCGGGTATGGAGGCTTTATGCTCCAGGCTGCGCGAAATTTCCGGCCTTGAGGTGGAATTCATTGAACAGCCGTCGGGACTCAAGGCAATCAATAAGGCCTGAACAGCCTTCCCGGGTTCTGGGTCAAATAAGAAGAAACTGAAAACTCTAATTAAAACAAAAGCTCTAGTCAAAACAAATTGTAATTAAAATGAAACTCCAGTTAAAATAAATTTCTAGTTAAATAAGACTTTAATTAAAATTATCTAACAGTAAGTTTATGTAAAAGTATAGTTACAACAAAATACGTTTTACCCTGGGTAGATGCAGGGGTGATTTTATATGACAGAGGCAGAGGATTCTAGTAAGCAGGGAACAGAAGAAAAGGATCAAAATAAGCAGACAACAGAAGAAAAGGATCAAAATAGACAGGCAATAGAGGAAAAAGATCAAAATAAACAGGAAGAGCTTAAAGAGGATTCCCTGGAGTCAATGCTTGAAGAGCAATCAAGAAGCCAGGTTCGTTCGGATTATCGCCGCAGTCTGGGCAATGAATCTCGTAGAAGATATATGGAATGAATGCGGAATGAACTTCTCTTTTCAACAGGATATTTAAAATTTTTGTATGTTGTTTTTTCTTTCTCCTTTTTTTGTTTCCGCTTAATTTAATACTTCAATTCATATGTTTCGGTTTAACCTATTTATATTCTTTAAGGCCTGCTGGGCTTCTTCTGGCATCAATTTTTACTGCTTCAGGCTCTGGCTTCGGTTTCGAAGGCGTTTAAACAGCTTTTAAGATATTTACGTATAATCTGCACTTGTTCGGTTTCTTGCATTGAGGACAGAATCGTATCCAGATAGCCGCGTTGTTTGAGAAGGGCAAGAGTTGCCTGAAAATTAATATCAAAAATCCAGCTCAGGCGAAGGAGTTTTATATCGTTTCGGTTCCTGACATCTGTAAGCTTTACCATCCTGTTACTCAGGATATCTGCAACTACCTTTTCCGAACATCCGGGTGTATCGGGCACATCGAATTCAAGAGCCGGGTTCCTTGATTTTTCCTCTCTCGCGTAATCCTCACTCACAAGCTTCAGGATATCCAGCTTATCCGCGTCCCGGATCAGTTTTGAGTAAAAAAGGAATTCTCTGGAGTCTCCTGCGCATCCCGATATTTCCATGAGATTATGACATTCCACAACTTTCAGGATTAAGTCTTTCTCTCCCAGGGAAAGCCGGGAAAGAATCCCGGTATTTTCCAGGACTTTTATCCCAAGCAGGGCATGATTTTCAGATTCCGAGTCTTTAAATGTCCTGTATTTCATAAATTGCTCAAAACGGCCCAGGTCGTGAAATAAAGCTATTGCTTCGGCGAGCCTGCAGCCTTCCTCCCCCACTTTTTCAGCTTTAGCAAGTAAGAGGATATTTTCACGGACTCTTGCCGTATGTTCGATTTTGAGCTGTATGTTTTCCTGGATAAAAGCTTCAGGAGAAGAAAACCGGTTTACGTAATCCAGAAACCATTTTTTGAAGAGATCCAGGTCTTCTTTCTGCATACTTCTGCAATAGGAGCTTCGATGTATAAAATTTTTGCATATTTACGAGGCTTTGGGGCTATACTTACATTAACAATTTATTTTCCTTATCATAGTGTTTTTATCTTACTATTTATTATTTCTATAACAATAATATACTGTTGCGCTAAATATAGTAAAAAACTCAAAATTCTTTTTAAACTGCACAAATTTTATATGGGGGAACTCTTAAAACTAAGTAGTAATGTATTTAATTTGTTATCGAACTGATTAAATTCTCTACGGGGGGAGCAAAAAGAATTTATCTAGTTACTTTTATTCTTTGATTGTTCTCGTTTGCGTAGTAATGAAAACAGCACCGGATAGTGAATATAATGATAGTGTTAGACTCTTTATGAAAAGTCTCAGTAAGAACTCATTAGAATTAATCGGGGTATTTAATGAGCTCAGTTAAAAAAAATAATTCGATTGTTAATTCTTTTATTCTCCTTGCTTTGATATTATATTTATTTTCAGGTTTTTTACCTGTAGCAGGAGCTATTACAGGCCAGGGACTGGTTGTAGAAGATAGTGAAAAGACTGAAGTTAATGAAAAGACTGAAGTCGCTTCGGATCTTGGTGAGGTAATCTCACAGAATCCAGCTTCTGTAGAAGGCCTGATTGATAAGGGGCACGCTTTATACTCTCTTAAAAAATATGAGCTTTCTATAGCCTGCTATAACGATGCGCTGAAGCTCGACCCCAATTCCTCACTGGCCTGGTATGGAAAAGGATGTTCTCTGGCCGAATTGGGAAAGAATGAAGAAGCAATTTCCTGCTACGAGAAGGCTCTTTTGACCTTTCCGGTTTCTCCCGGGAACTGGTCTGATAAAGGTGATGAGCTTCTTGAGCTAAATAAGTATGTTGAAGCCATCAAATGTTATGACAAAAGCTTTGCTGCCGATACCTATCTCTCCACAGTGTGGTACCGAAAAGCCCTTGCTTCTGAGCAGATAGGACTTGATGAGGAAACTCTGGCTTCTTATGATAAATCTATTGAACTGAATTCCAATTCTTCCAGAGCTCTGCAGATGCAGGGAATGGCTTACGCCGGACTTGAGCAATATCCAGAGGCAATGAACTTCTTTGACCTGGCTCTTAATATTACTCCTGACAATTCCGAACTCTGGTACCAGAAAGGAGTAATTCTTGATAAGTCCGAAGATTACGAAGCTGCAGTAGACTGTTATGACAGAGCAATTTCTCTTAATCCTGATATGGTAAATGCCTGGCATAACAAAGGTGTTAACCTGGAAAGGATGGGAATGTATGAGGAGGCTCTTACTTGCTATGATTTTGTTCTTCTCTCGGAGCCTGAAAACCTTGATGCCCTGCAGAAAAAGGGTTCATGCCTTGAAAAGCTTGGAAGAAATGACGAGGCTCTGAAATGCTATGATGAGATTCTGGCCTACAATCCTGGCAATTCCGAGGCGTGGTACAATAAAGGTTCTTTGCTTAATAAGACCGGACAATATGATGCTGCAATAGCCTGTTATGATAAGGCACTTAACCCGGATGCAGGGATTCAGGTTGAGGAAATCGGAGGTGAACTGCTCACAGAGCTGAGAGTTTACGAATCCGGGCTTCCGTGTTATTCCGAAACCCCCGAATTTAAGTCTTCTGCAATCAAGATCTGGTATGAGAAAGCCCTGTCTTTTGATAAGCTTGAAAAATACGAAGCTGCACTTGAGTGCTATGACAAGGTCCTTGAAACCGAACCCGGACACGCTGTCGTCTGGTACATGAAGGGCCTGGATCTTGACAGACTCGGAAAGTATGAAGAGGCGATTGAGTGCTATGACAGAGCTCTGAAACTGGATTCCAGGTATGCTAAAGTCTGGTACCAGAAAGGCTTCGACTCCTCAAGAATAAAAGACTACAAAGGTGCGGTAAAAAGCTATGACGAAGCCCTCAAGATTGACGAAAACTATACGCTTGCATGGTATGGTCGGGCTTTTGCCCTGGCAAAGCTTGGAGAGTACGAAAGCTCGCTGAAGTGCTACGATAGAGTTCTTAGTGCCGTTCCCGACAGTGCCGACGCCTGGTACAATAAAGGCCTTGTTCTCGATGAACTCGGAAAACATGACGAAGCTTCGGACTGCTATAACCAGACTCTCCTGATCGATCCCGAGTATTCTGCTGCCCGCTTTAAGTTAAACGAAAATCTGGAGCAGCGTTCAACAGAAACGCCAGTATCCGGGCCTGTTAAAAACAGTAGTGTGGATGCCAATCCCGCCCAGGCGCTTTCTGGAGGTTTCTGGCCTTATCTTCTGAACCATAAATATGCGAATTCGGAAGACAAATCCGAACCCTCCGAAGAGCTTGACTTATTTAGCCCGGAATTCGGTTACGATGCGGCCTGGTATGGGAAAGCCTCGATCTATAGTAAACTCGAAATGTACGAGGATGCCCTTACATGCTATGATATGGTGCTTGCAATTAATCCTGCACGTGCTGAGGCCTGGTATGAAAAGGGCTCGATACTTGACCGGCTCGACAGAAGCGAGGAAGCTCTGGAATGCTACCAGAAAGCCCTGGATCTTGACCCTCAGTCAAGTACGGCCTGGTACGGGATTGCCTCTACTGTAAGTGATCTTGGAAGGCTTGAAGAGGCAGTCAGTTACTATGACCAGGTGCTTGCTCTGAACTCAAGCAATTCAGAGGCCCTGTTTGGGAAAGGTCTGGCCCTCTCGAACCTGGGCCGATATGAGGAGGCAATCTCCTGTTACACCACTCTCCTTAGTTCTGAGCCTGAAAACCTTGAGGCTCTCAGAAACCGGGCTTTTGCTCTGTCGAAATCCAATAAATCCGACGATGCGCTGGCAGACTACGATAGAATAATCGAGCTTCAGCCTGACAATTCCCAGGTTCTGGCTGAAAAAGCCTCTTTATTTGAGGAGCTTGGCAGGTATGAGGAAGCTGCTGCATGTTATGAGAGAATGCTCGAAATTTCACCGGATAACAGGGAGATAATTTACAGGCAGGGAAAAGCCCTGGAAAGTGGCGGAGATCTTGAGGGAGCAATAGGCTGTTACGACAGGATTCTTGAGCTGGATCCGGGGAATGCGGATGCCTACAACAACAAAGGCTTTGCGCTCTACAAACTGGAGAGATACCAGCAAGCGATTGACTGTTACAATAAGGCCCTGGAGCATAATCCAGATAATGCTACAGCCTGGTATTTCCAGGGATGCGCTTATCTTACAATAAGCAGCAATAAGGCTGCCCTGAACTGCTTCGACAAAGTGGTCCAGCTTAAACCTGACTGCATCACGGCCTGGTATAACAAGGGATACATCCATAATATGATGGGAGAAGTTGAAGAAGCAATTCTGTGCTACGACAATGCTCTTGCAATTAACCCGAATTCATCTTCAACCCTTTATAACAAGCGTTTTGCCCTTTACAGCATAAAGAAATTAGATGAGGCTGCAGTATGCAAGGCGAGACTTGAGGAAGTCGATCCCGGTTTTGTGGGTGCCCTGGAGGAAAGAGGAACTCGATTTTTCCTGCCTGAAACTTATAATAGCAGTCTGAACTACTCCCTGCCTTCAAGATGGTACGGACAGGAGGAAAACGTATCAGAAAACATAAGTACGAATACGACTGAGCCTTTCCGGTCAGGAACTATCCAGGAGCCCTACAACCAGTCGGAAAACAATACCAGTAACTATACCCAGCCACCTGATGAGAGCCAGGGAAACCAGGATCCAGGCTACTGGTATGTGCCCGAACCTGATGAGGGAAGAGCAAATACTGATGAAGAATGGCATATTCCGGAAGCCGACTGAAGATTGAATTCCGGAAAATTGAAAATCAGAAGTTTTTTCCGGTGTGCAGCAAAAATGCATACCGGCACAATTTTCTTAAAGCTTTATATAACAGAATTTTTTAATGAAAGCATAGATAAATGCACAGCGCCGTCCTTTATAATTTTATATCTTCGATGCACTTCCTCGATTCCTGTAAAGGTATGTCACAGCTATGCCCTATGCTTTTATCATTTTTTGCTGCTATCCTGAATTATTCACTTATTTGTTCTTGAACTATTCATTTTTTCGTTTTCAGGAGCAAAATTCTTTTCCTGAAAGCTTTAAACTTCATGCCATCCTAACCGTAAGTACCCATGACAGACAATTCCAGTGAGATCGAAACAAAGCTTAAGGCTGATGTTTATACCTCGAGAGAAAGAGAAATCAAGAATACATCGAAAGGTTATACCGAAAATAAGGGAAACCCGGGTTCCGGCCCATCTTCTTCCGGGCTTGAAATTCAATCGGACGTAGTTATAGTCCGCTATGGCGAGCTTGCTCTTAAAAGTACCGGAGTCCGGAACTGGTATGAGAAAATTCTTATGAAGAATATTGCGGCAATGCTGGATTCGAGAGATATTTCATATTCCCAGATAAGGCGGGAATGGGGACGAATATTTATCGAGACTACGGATGGCCGTGCAGCCGAAGCTGCGGCTGATGTTTTTGGAATTGTCTCAACTTCCCCTGCATTGACAGCAGAACCCGCTCTCGAGAACGCGGCCAGTGTATGTGCTGCCCTGGCTAAGGACCTGGTTTTAGAAGGCGAGTCTTTTGCCATCAGGGCCAGAAGAAGCGGAAACCACCCATTTTCTTCCGCGGACATCGGCAGGACCTGCGGGGATGCTGTCTGGAGTGCCCTGGAAAAAGAGGGAAAACATCCCCGAGTTAACCTGAGTTCTCCTGATAAGGAAGTCTTCGTCGAAATGCGGCAAAATCTGGCTTACGTTTATCTGGAAACCTTTAAGGGAGTCGGGGGGCTTCCTCTTGGCACGCAGGGCAGTATGGTAGTTTTGATGTCAGGCGGGCTTGACTCTCCGGTTGCAGCCTGGCTTATGATGAAACGTGGAGTTCTGATTATTCCTGTCTACTGCAATAATTCGCCCTATGCAGAGAATGCCGCAAGAGAACGTGCTTTTGATTGCATCCGCCAGCTCCAGAAGTGGGCGGCCGGGCATCAGTTTAAGACTTATGAGATTCCTCATGGCCCCAATCTCCAGGCTTTTATCGATATCTGCAACCGGAAAAATACCTGTCTTCTTTGCAAACGCATGATGTACAGGGAAGCTTACGAGGTTATGAAAAAAGAAGGCGCAAGCGGAATTATTACCGGGTCTTCCCTGGGACAGGTAGCTTCTCAGACCGCTGCCAACATGTACGCCGAAATCTATCAGCTTGCTATCCCTATTTATCATCCTTTGATTGCCTTTGACAAAACCGAGATCATAGATATTGCCCGCAAAATCGGAACATATGATATCTCCAGTCGACCCGCAGGCAGCTGCACTGCTGTGCCGGAGCGACCCGAAATAGGAGCAAATTATGACCTTATTGTGCTTGAGGAAAGGAAAATGGATATCGAGACTATGGTTTCCAGTGCTATGAAAGCAGCAAAAGTCCTTAAGCTCTGAAAAAGGCGCTGATTCTTTTAATAATTTTATAATTAACTTTCAACTTTTTTAATAGATATTAACAATTACAGTGTGTTCAGACTTTAACAGTGTGTTCAGACTTTATTTACGCAGTAGTTTCTTAAAGATTTGAGCTCTGAATATACTGTTTCCGGACGGCTTGGACTCTAAAAGTTCTCTCAGTTTTTCTTTTTTGACCTGCTTTTAAGAAGAGCCGCCTCTATATTCTCACAGAGATCCTCCTCTTTGAAAGGTTTCGAAATATATCCTTCTGGCTCTGTTAACTTCGCTCGCTCAAGGGTCTCAAAATCCGTACAGGCAGTAAGGTAAATTACGGGTATTCCGAGGCGCGATTTAATAATCCGGGCTGCTTCAATCCCGTCCATGTCCCCTTTTAGCATAATATCCATTAAAACCAGGTCAGCGTTCGTAAGCTCAGCTTCTCTTATTGCCTCTTCCCCTGAAACCGCAGTACCCTCGACGGCATACCCAAGATTTTTCAGCCGGTTTTTAATATTAAGAGCCACGATAGTCTGATCTTCAACAACCAGAATTTTTGTTTTAACCATTTTTCTCACCCTGTTTTTTATATTTTTTCTGAGTTATTCTACACTCTTTTTTCTCCTGCTTACGGTTTCTTCTAATAGCTCTAAAATTAGGCATTTCTAAAATTACATTCGATTCTCTCGACCTTCTCCCCCTTAAAGAAGTAATTACAGGCTGCAAGCCAGATAGGTTACAATAATATTTATAAACTCTTACTCTCAGATCTGTGTACCTTAATTACCAAATATTACACAGTTATTATAAGCTCTTTTTTTATTAATTTTACTGTTGCGGCCGGATTCCGCTTCGGGATCACGGGGCCTTTTTCAGCAGAGTTGTTACTATGCAGCCCGAGTTCCGCCTAGGGAGGGCGTGGTCTTTTTACTTCGCTCAAGAAGGCTAATTTATGGATAAACAGTATTGTTTCGCCCGCGAAGGCGGATTATTTATAAATGCAGGTCTAATTTTTTCCTTGAAGCAGGTGATTAGGTGATACAGGAAATCAGCAGGTTTGTTCTAATGTTCAACTCTAGACTTCTTCCGATGCCCGCCGTAAAAAGTGCATATTCTTAAAAATGAGCGATAGCATACTTCTAGCTTTCAGTTGGGTCTAATTGACAGAAACAGAAGTAAATGAGGTATTTTTAGTTAAAAAACCGTTTTGAGGAAAGAATTTTTTAGTCTCAATTTGGTAAATTTTCTTCATTTATTGGATAGGCAGACTTTTGATGTGAAATATCTTACCGTTTTAATGTAAACATCACATTGTTTTGTTATGAAAAATCGTACATCTATTTATAATATAAAAGAGCTTTAGAGGATTCTTCCATCAGTTTTTGAAACTATTCTCTTTACTCTCAGTTTCACTTTTTTGGGTTTTCTAGTTCCCGATGTCCATTAAGGATTTCCTCTAAAGTTTTTCATGGAGACCTGGTAGGGCCAGGTATGTGTTGAAAAGTTTACTCAGTAGCTTTCCCACTTTCTTTTTCGGCTTCTTTCTCAGCTTCCTTTTTTTCGGCTCTGTGTTTGTGGAGAGCCATTTCTATATTGCTGTGCAGGTCTTCTTCTTTAAAGGGTTTTGAGATATATCCTGCAGGCTCTGTTGTTTTTGCCCTCTCCAGAGTCTCGTCATCAGTATAGGCGGTGAGATAGAGTACTGGAATTCGAAGCCGGTTTTTAATTTCACGGGCAGCCTCAATTCCATCCATTTCTCCTTTTAGCATGATATCCATCAAGACAAGGTCTGCGTTCGTCAGCTCTGCTTTTCTTATGGCTTCCTCTCCTGTAGACGCAGTACCCGGCACAGTATAACCAAGATTTTTCAGTTTGTTCCTAATATTAAGAGCCACGATATTCTGGTCTTCAACAACCAGAATTTTTGCTTTTTTCATTGTATCTCCCCTTTGATATCGGATAAGCCTCCGGATGATCAGTCGTTTTCCTTGAACAAGATTTTGAAGGTAGTCTCTACACCTTTTTGAAGTTCGATTGTACCCTCCAATTGTTCAACAAGAATGTTTACAAGTTGCAGACCCAGAGAGCCAGTATTCCTGAAATCAAGATTTTCCGGAAAACCCAACCCATTGTCCGAAACTACCAGCGAATATTGACTACTTTTGTCAACTGAGCTCTTAGCACCAATATTATTGGTGCTATTACTTATACTTTTATTCTTTCCATTCTCTTCAACCCTGCAGAGTTTTATCCGGATTTCTCCTTTTCTACCCTGAGGAAACGCATGTTTCAAAGAATTGGACACAAGCTCGTTAATAATTATCCCGAGAGGAACTGCCGTGTCCATTCCGAGAAAAGTCTCTTCAATATCCAGCTGCATTCTAATATCGCCTTTTCTGATCGTGTACGAGCGAAGTAGATCTGCAGTCAGTTTTTGAAGGTATTCCGAGAAATCAAGGGTCTCGTTATTTCTCGACCTGTACAGCTCCTCATGAATTATAGCCATGGTGGCAACCCTGTTCTGGCTCTCACGGAAAGCTTCAAGGACTTCCTTTTCGCTGAACCTTTCTGCCTGGAGTTCCAGCAGGCTGGAAATGACCTGGAGGTTATTCTTTATACGGTGATGGATTTCTTTTTTACGGATTTCTTCTACTTTCCGCAGAGACTCTTCGGCTTCTTTTTGCCCGGTTACATCGTAGACTGCGCCCTGCAGGATTCTTTCCTTGCCTGTAAGGTCCGAAACATTCTGGATAATTTCACGTACCCACTTTATTTTCCCATTCCTGTGCCTTATACGGTATTCGTGCTCTATAAGAAGCAGCGGATTATTCACTAATCTCTCATTATTATTAACAAGTTTTTGCCGGTCTTCAGGCAGAACAATCTGATACCAGTTTACTTTCCCGGAGGTGAAGTCTTCTCCCCGGTATCCTGTAATTTCCTCCACAATTCCCTCCACAAGAATGGGGGTGAAATCCAGACTTCCCTGGAAGGCTATACCCCTGAAATTCTTCATGAAGGATCTGTACCGTTCTTCGCTCTCTCTCAGTTTTTTCGACGCAAGTTTCATTCCTGTAATATCTTTCATTACCCCGATATCCCTGTAAGAGTGTCCCTGTGCGTCTTTCAGGAAAATTCCGCTGTCTTCGACATACAGATAACTTCCGTCTTTCTTTCTGAATCTGTACTCAGTGGTGAATCTCTCTCCCCTCTCCCTGTACTCTTCAAGCTTTTCGATAATGCCTTTACGGTCATCGGTATGGATATGTGTTTCCCAGGCTTTCCTGTTAAGATTCTGGAATTCTTTCAGACTATACTGAGTAAGCTCTTTAATGGCTCCGGCCCATTCGATTTTACCTGTGAGCCTGTTATAATCGTATACTATCTGGCCTGTCTGTTCGGCGGCAATCCGGTATCTTTCTTCACTTTTCTCAAGGTCTTCCTGGGCCAGTTTCAGCTTGGTTATGTCTTTCATTACCCCAAGCATTCTATATGCGCTTCCTTCCTCGTTCCTGAGAAGAACTCCTCTATCTTCTACATAAATATAATTCCCATCCTTTTTCCGGAACCTGAATTCTTCCCGTAATCTCTCTCCTCTTTCAAAGAAGAGCCTGACTTTTTCTCTCACTTTTTCGCGGTCATCAGGGTGAATATGCTCTAGCCAGATTTCAGGACTGACTTTCTGGAATTCCTCAAAGCTGTAGCCAGTAAGCTCTGCAATAGCGCCCGCCCAGTCTACCTCTTCTGTTTTTGTATTATAGTCATACACGATCTGCCCTGTCTGCTCGGCAGCGATCCGGTATCTCTCTTCGCTTATCTTGAAAGTCTTTTCGGCCGCTTTACGCTGGGTTATGTCCAGCATTACACCGACAACTCCGGCCACTTTTCCTGAGCTGTCCTGGTAGGTGGCTTTATGGAAGAGGAAATCCCTCTGTACACCGTCGGCACAGACCACCTTGGTTTCGTAATAGTTGCTTCCCCCTTTCTCAATAAGGCTCCTGTCATCTTTATGATAGATCTCTGCAAGCTCTTTTGGAACTCTCTTCTGAAATTCCTGAAAAGAACCCCCTATAACTTCGTCTTTGGAAAGCCCCATTATCTGCCTGGCAAAACTCTCATTACAGTTTACATATGTTTCATTCAAATCCCTCTGGAACACAGGGCTTGGAATGCTATCAAGCAGGGTTTCCAGAAACCGCACATTGTTCTGAAGCTTATTCTCAGTTTTACGAAGTTCGGTTACATCAAGCAGTACGGCGACCATATTCCTTGTCTTTCCTTCCTCGTCAGGAAAAGTTACCCTGTTCGCCAGAAAATCCCTTTTTATGCCGTCGGCACACATGATTTCTTTTTCATAGACATCATTTCCCCCTTTCTGCAGCAGCTCCAGATCATCTTGATGGATTTCAAGCGGGGTTTCGGCTGAAAACTTCCTGTACACTTCAGCAAATGTTCTTCCTATAATCTCTTCTTTTTCCAGCCCCAGAACCTGCCTGGCTAAAATATCGTTACAACCCAGATACCTGCCTTCACTATCTTTGTAAAATACAGGTGTGGGTATTGTATCCAGAAGGGTTTCAAGAAACTTCAGGTTATTCCTGAGGCTGTTTTCAATTCTTCTCCTTTCCCGTACTTCATGTACAAGTTTCTCGTTTGCTTCCGTGTACTCCAGGGTCTTTTTTTCAACGAGTTTTTCCAGCTCCTGCTGATGAATCGAGAGTTTTTCCTCGGCGTGCAGGCGTTTTATGATCTCAGATAACAGAAAAGCGGCAGAATTCAGGAAATATATCTCATCCTCACTAAACTCTCTCTTCTCCCGACTGTAAACTTCCATTACTCCGAAAGGCTTATTTACATCTCCTATCAGAACCGTCACTCCGCTGGCTATGCCGTATCGCCTGAGAAGTTCACCGCATTCAAAACGGGTTTCGGTCTCAATATCCTTCAGGATAATCGGTCTTTTCAAAACAAGGGTATATTCTGCCTGAGAGTTCTCTTTTATTACGCTACTGTATATGGGCCCTTCTTTCCAGCCATATCCTGCCCTCACGATGAAGGTTTTATCGGGCGTGAGTTCGAGAATCCTGGAAAATTCCACACCAAGCCCCTTCCCAATAAGCAGGGTACTTTCTTCCAGAATCTCCTGGAAGTTTTTGCATGTTAAGGATATCCTGCCGAGGTTGCTCAGAGAAAGGTATTGTTTTTCTCTTTTACGAAGTTTTTCTTCGGTAAGAACCCTGAAACTTATGTCAAGCCCCTGAAGGCTTACATAATTCTCTGTCGGAAAAGGATAAAGTAATGCAGCGTATGTTACTTTCCCTGCCTGAATGTCAAGATTTTCCGGATCCTCCTGTGCAAGAACTCTTTTTATACTATGTCTTAGCGCCTGAGGAACTTTTTCCCCCTTTTTTATGCCCCAGTATTCGAGAAGAGCGTCAGCTGCCCTGTTAGCACAGAGAACTGTTCCCTCCTTTCCCAGCTTCAGGAAGATATTTGGGCTTTTTGGAGAAAGTTCCGCTGCCATCCTTTCTTTACCTGATTCCCCTATCTCTTCTGCTTCTTCGAGCAAATCATTACTTTTAATAATTCACAGTCCCCCGTTTTTCTTAATTTGTGTATTTGCCAGTTGTACAGAAATAGACATCAATATCTCTATCGAAATCCAGGCTAAAAACATCTTTGAGGGTCTTCCCCATTTCTCCGCGCGTTATTCCTTTAGTCCGACGCTTCCTGGCTTAGCTCGCTTAAAAAAATATATGTTGACCCATATGCATTCACTATTTAAAAAGTATATGATATCTGTCAGGACTTTTGAAAGTTCGACCTGATTTATTTAAAATTCGAGAGCTTAAAAAAGCTTATGCGTGAAAACAGGCCTTCTTGGTACTTGCCAGAACTATCGGGTAATCTATTTGCGTTTTTTAGGCCTCAGGAAGCTCTCAGTTAACTTTAAGCGGTTAATGTCTCAGAAAAAACTTTATATTTCTATTTTATGCTGTATAACTTGACTTTTTGAGCAAGCAATTTTCTAAAAGAGCCTGGATGCTTAATGTTTTTAAGTGGACTTGGCGGGTGTATATCTTTAAAGTTTATAGTCCTAGACGGATATTTTGGTCGTCCTCTGCTGTTTGATTGACATCGTCTCCAGAGTACTTACAATCGGCAATTTTATAACAGTTCGCGAACTACCGTAAGGTATCATCAAAGTGTTGGCCATTCATGGCAAAAAACATAGCAGGCTCAAACGGCGCAAATTTAGGTTTTGAAGAAAAACTCTGGCAGGCAGCAGACAAGCTCCGAAACAACATGGACGCAGCAGAGTATAAACATGTGGTACTCGGCCTCATTTTCCTGAAATACATCTCGGATGCTTTTGAAGAAATGCACGAAAAACTTCTATCGGAAGTAGAGGAAGGGGGCCGATCCGGAAGACCCGGAAGAATATCTTGCAGAAAACGTCTTCTGGGTACCTCCTGAGGCCCGCTGGAACCACCTGGAGAGAAGTGCAAAGCAGCCTACTATCGGAAAGATAGTAGATGACGCTATGACCGCAATCGAGCGGGACAATAATACCCTGAAAGGCGTGCTCCCGAAGAAAACTATGCACGGGAAGGGCTTGACAAGCAGCGCCTGGGTGAGCTGATCGACCTTGTGGGCACAATCGGCCTTGGGGATAAGGAGAGCCGCAGTAAAGATGTCCCTGGCCGAGTTTACGAGTATTTCCTCGGCAGGTTTGCGGATGCTGAAGGCAAGCGCGGCGGCCAGTTCTATACCCCAAGAAGTATAGTCAGGGTCCTTGTCTGGCCCGCGACAAGCAGAACAGTGGTTTCCGCGACCGGCGCGGCGAAGTTCTTTTTATCGACGCCCAGAACATGGGAGTTTTGCGGGACCGTACCCAGCG
>CAZSVY010000102.1:0-8764 GCA_964610495.1 uncultured Methanosarcinales archaeon | reverse complement strand
ATTGGAGAAAACAGTGCAAGCATCAGGAACAGAATCCTTTCCGGCCTTGAGAACTTCGGCATAAAGATCGATCAGGAAAAGAACAAGATCAGGGGCCAGGAGATCGACATCGCCACTCCAGATTCAAAGATAAGAGTCCTTGTTATCCCGACCAATGAAGAACTTACCATTGCAAGGGACACAATAGAAATATGTGAGACCGAAGCGAAGTTAAAACACTCCATAAACGTCTGAGGTAGAGGATTTTTTCCTTTACCTTTTTCAATTTTTAAGTTAACAGCATCCTTTATTAAAATATTTAAATAGTATTTTTTATTGAAGCGATCTTTGATATTAGAAATTCATCTTCGACTATTTTTCCTTCGAATTTTTCATTTTTCCGTACTTTAGAGAATTGCCTTTTCAGCCTTCCAGGGCTGGAACTTGTATTATCACAAAATTAATACCCTTAAAGAATAACTGCTCTTAAGACGTCATATGATTATGGAACAGGTAGATATTATCCCTCACACGTCCGGTCAGGACCGGGCTTCGGCAGCCAGGATTTTTGAGGCTGCCCGAGCAGAGAATCGGCACGTACTGGGCCTTGAAGCTTTTGATATTTTGAAAGCTTACGGCATTCCTGTAGTAAAGACCGCATTTGCAAAAACTGCAGAGGAAGCTGTAAACGCCGCAGAAGAGATAGGCTATCCTCTTGTAATGAAGGTTGTTTCTCCCCAGATTTCTCATAAATCCGACCTTGGAGGAATCAGCCTTTCCCTGCAAAATGCCGCCGAAGTGAAGGCTGCCTATCAGGAAATGATGAAAAATATCTCGAAGAAAATGCCGGATGCATCCCTTGAAGGCGTCCATCTGCAGCCAATGCTGTCAGGCGGCAGGGAGGTAATTCTCGGAATGGTCCGCGACCCCACCTTCGGGCCAATGCTGATGTTCGGGCTTGGCGGGGTTTATGTAGAAATTCTCAAGGATGTCCGCTTTGCAATAGCTCCAGTTGACGAAAAAGAAGCCAGAGAGCTGATTACAGGAATTAAAACCTACTCACTTCTGGCCGGAGCAAGGGGAGCAAAACCTTTTGATATCGATTCGCTTGTAGATGTAATTCTCAGGGTTTCAAGGCTTGTTTGCGACTTTTCGGATATTGAGGAATTCGAGATCAATCCCATCATGGTTTTTGAAGAAGGGAAAGGCGCTCTTGCTGTGGATATGAGGCTGGTTTTGAATAGTCGATGATCGGAGCCTGCTGCTTGAAATTCCGCTTTTCCTAAAAACTTTATTTTTACCAGATTTATTTTTCCCAGACCTTAAAAGACATAATCTTTTACCGGCTAACTCTCAACTTAATCTTTATTTTCAACTTAATCTTCAACAAGTTTGATGGCCTGTTCCGGGCACGCTTCCACGCAGTATTCGCACTCTATGCAGTTTTCAGGGCGGGCTACAACTGCCCTTTTTACTCTATCGATTTCTTCGACATCAAAAACTTCAGCAGGGCAAACTTCATAGCAGGCAAGAGCTCCAGTACACTCTTTATAATCGATTAATGGATGCATTCTCCCTCCATTGTTATCCGTCTTCTTTGCATTTTATGTATTTTCTTCCCATTCTATCCGTTTTCATTCCCTTTTCTCCGTCTTCTTTCCACCCTTCCCGTTTTTCCGGGTTAGAAAACTCAATTCGCAGTACTAATAATAGTCCCGGTCACGATTTTGTTACACTGGCTTTTTACTGGATTTCGATGTTTACAGTTTCTGAGGTTTCCCTGTAAGGCACTATCACGAAGAGTTTTCCATCGCAGTATCTCGCGATCGCTTTTTGAGGGATAACCCCGCAGCAGAATGCGTAAGTTGCTGCGTATTCGACCCCTGTCTCTTCTCTTTTCGCTCTTATGAAAAAGCCTTCCTCAACCATCTTTAATTCGATATTCTCTTTCTTTACTCCCGGCAGATTGATTTGAATTTCCAGGTTTCCCTTGTCGTCAGAACACGAAAGTATATCAGGTGTCATTTTTACCATTGCCATACTACCCCTCTCGAAGATTTTTCCTCGGTAAACCATATAGAACAGTTAAGATTATTTGTGTATTGGGGAATCTGGTACCAGGCGTTAAGGCATCGGTGTTCCAGGCATTCATTACTATACTGGCTGTTGATACTGGACGCTGATATTGGACGCTTCGATTATTAAATCTCGATACTGGATTCCACAGTACCGGATGTTTCGATCTTAGATGCGCTGGTCGTTTTATTTAAATACTTATCCCTGACCGCCGTACAAACCCCCATAATAGAGTAAAGATCTCGATATTTATAATTTATGAATCGATATATTAATTCATAAGATGCAAGAACTAAAATGAGAAGATGCTGCCAGGGTAACAAAACTTAATTCCGAGACTATGGAAGTAAGGGTCTCCAAACTGGCTATTCTCGGGATGGTAAGTTTTTATTACTCTTTTTGTGAGGGCATGGCTGTTATCCTGAACGTTCAGCTCCATAGCCTCCGGTTTTTGTCAATGAAAGCACGCTGGGTCTCTTTTTTTGAAGCTGTGTAAATCAGGGCTGCAGGATGATAGAGTTTCAGAATCGTTCTTCCTTCGTGCTCTGCAGGCACTCCCCATTCAAGTTTTCTTCCGGGGCAGAAGGACTTCTCGGCTGTATTGCCAAGCAGAATTATAATTTTTGGATTAAGCAGGATTATCTGGGAAAGGAGGAAAGGCTTGCAGCACTCGATCTCGTTTGTTTTAGGCTTTCGGTTTTCCGGGGGATGGCATTTGACCGTATTTGTTACCATCCAGTCATCTTCGGAAAGCCCCATATATTCTATCATCTTGTCGAACTTTTTTCCTGCCCTTCCGTAAAATGGAATTCCGGTTTCGTTTTCACTTTCTCCTGGGGCCTCTCCTATGAAGAATACTTTCGGGTGGCACGATCCCTTCCCAATTACCCTTTTTATCGCACTTTTATGAAGTGGGCAGCGTGTGCATTTAATTATCTCTCTTCCGACAGTTGTATATCCTGCTTCCACCATCATTCTTATTCTTTCTTCGAAGTCTCGGCGGTTATCTTTTTCATATGTCGTCGCATTCTACCTCCTTTAATATCTAACCCTGTAGTTCGATATATTCTTCAGTTATATGGCTCCTTTTTGTTACTGGCTTTTATATAAAATTTATAATCTATCTCATGGGACCCGGATACAAACAAACTTATTTATGGAAAAAATCCCATGACAAAGATAACCACTATTTAATGAAAAGAAATTCTCTAAAATTTACCTTTAAATTTTATTCTTCAACATATATAAAATCTTATTCACAAAGGTGCGCTGAGGGTATGATTTCTAGAAACTTTCTTACAATCGATGATTTTGACACACGCGGAAAGACAATTCTTGTAAGAGTTGACCTGAACTCTCCTATGGATCCTCAGGGTAATATTCTGGATGATATGCGGATCAGAAGCCATATTGCCACCTTGAAGGATCTTGAGGACGCAAAAGTTGTTTTGCTTGCGCACCAGAGCAGGCCCGGAAAAAAAGACTTCACTACCATGAAGCCTCACGCCCAGCGGATGTCCAAGTATCTGGGCAAGCAGGTTCTCTATGTGGATGATATCTTCGGAACTTACGCAAAGACCAGGATTGCTTCTATGGAAAATGGAGATGTCATTCTGCTTGAAAATGTAAGGTTCTATTCCGAAGAAAGCCTTGAAAGAACTCCAGCAGAACAGGCCAATACGTTTCCGGTTAAAAAGCTGGCACCCTTTGTGGATATCTTCCTCAATGATGCCTTTGCCGTGTCTCACAGGTCTCATCTTTCAGTGGTCGGATTTACTGAGGTTCTTCCGACCGGAGCTGGAAGAGTTATGGAAAGGGAACTCGTATCTCTGGACAGAGGGATCAAAGGAGGGGAAAGGCCAACAATTTTCGTGCTCGGAGGAGCAAAAGTGGATGATTCGCTCCGAGTGGCGGAAAATGTGCTTGCAAGCGGAGTGGCTGATCGGGTACTCCTGACCGGGGTAGTAGCAAGTGTGGCGCTTGCCGCATCCGGTGTAAATATCGGGAAAGTAAACCTGGACTTTATCAAATCCCAGGGCTATGAGGACCAGATCGAAAAAGCAAAAGGTCTGCTTGCGAAATTCAAAGATAAAATTGGTCTCCCCAGGGATGTGGCTTTGAACGATAATAAGAAACGGGTAGAAGTGCCTATTTCGGAACTTAATTCCGATTCTCTCCCTATAAACGATATCGGGCTTGAAACAATTGTGGACTTTACCAGTGAAATCGAAAATGCAAAAACTGTTATCTTAAACGGCCCGGCAGGGGTTTCCGAAGTCGATGATTTTGCCCTTGGAACGCACGAGATTATAAGAGCTGCCACTAAATCTGAGTTTTCAATTATTGGTGGTGGGCATATTTCGGCAGAAGTCGATCATCTCGGGCTTGCACATCGTTTCTCTCACACCAGCACAGGTGGTGGGGCATTAATTGATTATCTCTCAGGAGTAAAGCTTCCAGGTGTCGAGGCTCTGAAGGCTGCGGCCAAAAGGTATCAGGAAGCTAAAAGACTTTAATTATCTTACTTCCTGAAAGTTACCGCGTTTGTAACAATCAGCTTCCTATTCGGCAGTCTTTTTCTGCCGAACTTTCCGGCTTTTCTTTTCCAAACAGTCCTCCTCACCTTCCGGCTCCTCAAAAGTGAGGTTCCGGAAATATACTTTAACCAGCTCCAATAAACATACTGTTATACTAGCTTCCACGTACATATTATCGTACTAACCGGTAACTGATACATAGCTGGCATTTGCAGCTAATACTGGTTATGCTGGTAATACTTACAGGCTAATGCTGGTTAAGATTTACAGGCCAGAATATCAAAATAAAATTGAGGTGTTGGTTCAAATATGCTTACAGATATCGAAGGCAGGGCTGCAGTCAAACTTGCAAGGAAAACGATCGAATCGTTCCTATCTGAAGAAAGGCTCCCTGAGCCTCAGGAACTGGGTTTTGAGCTTTCGCCGGTTTTCGGGGAGAAGAGAGGGGTTTTTGTCACGCTTACGGAAAACGGGCTCCTGCGGGGCTGTATAGGGCATCCGTTTCCGGACTCCACGCTTCAGGACGCAATTATGGATTCTGCAATCTCTGCGGCGACCCGTGATCCTCGCTTCCCGCCGGTGGGAGAAGACGAACTGGATGACATAGTTGTTGAGGTAACAATCCTTACCCCGCCTGAGAAGATTAATGCTCCTGCAGAAGAGCTTCCTGATAGTATAGAGATCGGAAAGCATGGGCTTATTGTAAGGCAGGGCTACTGTCAGGGACTTTTGCTTCCTCAGGTTGCCCCTGAGCACAATATGGATTCTATCGAGTTTCTGGGCCATACCTGCCTGAAAGCCGGGCTTTCGCCTGACGCCTGGCTCAAAGGAGCCGAAGTCTCCTGTTTCGAAGGGCAGATTTTCAAGGAAAAAGAACCGCAGGGCGAGGTTATTGAGGAGAATCCTTCAGGTGAATGAGATTCTTTCAGTTTCTGAAAACTCTTGCAGTTCCTGGGAAGCTCATCAAGAGAGCAATATACTCCAAATAGAAAGGGTAAATAAAAAGATAGGGTTTTAGAAAAGGACAAACAAAAAAAGATTGAGTTCTGGAAAAGGATAAAATGAAAAAAAAATTGAGTTTTTTACGACGGGCAGCCTGCGAGCTTTCATAATCCTTTTCTGAGCCTGCCCGCAGGCTTCTCCAAATCCGGTAGTTTTTTCAGGGTTAAATCAGGCTGAAATCCGGCTTGTCCGGCTTGTAGTATCCCGGATTCTGTGTATTCGCATCCTGAGCGCAGGTTTACTCAATTTGAATCCGTTTTCCGGTTACGGATTTTGTTTTCGGCAGGGTAACGGTTAAGACCCCGTTTTTGAGCTGGGCATTTGCCCCCTCTTCGGTTACGCCGTCGGGAAGAGGGATTTCGCGGTAATAGCGCATGAAAGACCGTTCTTTTCTGAGGTATCCTTCTTTTTCGGTCTCTTCTTTCCCTTTTCCTGCACTGACTACGAGAACATTGTCCCTGAGATTGAGCTCAACATTTTCCCTGTCAACCCCAGGCAGGTCGGTTGTGACAATTACCTTATCGTCTTCTTCCGCAACATCGGTCAGCGGGGAGAAAGTCCCGGTCCCAAATCGGCTTTCCAGCGCAGGGAAAGTCCTGAACATCTGTTCCATATAGTCCTGCATTTTTCTGATTTCATCAAACGGGTCCCAGCTATATACATCACGGTCTGTTCTTTTTGCTGGCAATTTCATATACAGATTCCTCCTTATCCGATTCCAGGATTCTCTGATTTCAAGCCTTTCCGATTTCAGATTTCTCTGATTTCAAGATTTTCCAGTCTCGTATTTCTTATCTAAGGCCTGTTTTTCTCAATTTTCCTGGCTTTTATTTGATTTTAGAGTGGTTTGTGATCTGTAAATCTGGCACTGGTCCAGAATAGTTATGTCCTTCTCCGCAGAGAACTGCCCGAAAGGCAGGGGAATCCGGCCAGGGGTATGAGATGCATCAGGTCTGTTTTTTGCTCTATGTCTGTTTTTTGCTCTTGTACTCTTACCCGCTTCTTACAGGCACGAAAATGAGAGTTCAAACCTCTCATACTCTTCGGAGAAGGGAATAAATCCATTTTTTGAAGGCGGTACAGGTTCGCCTTCAGTCTGTTCGCAGGTTATTTATAAAGTAACTGATGGGCACACTTACAGTTTTTATTTAATAACTCTGTAACGTGGTTATTGTTTCTCAGTTACTATCATATAGTTAGTATCAATTGCATTTAAATTTTTCGTAAACCCGGTATTTAATACTTATAGAATGAGGTATTCTTTTGGGGAAATTGGAAAATTTTCAGGCAAAAAAGATTTTATAGTGGATTGAGATGGTAAAATTTATTAATATATTTCGATCTTTTCTTCCTTAACTGTTTTCTTAGCCAGTGGCCTGTTTCACGAGTGATATAACCTCGGAGATTATGCCCAGAACAGGTATGGTCTGTGAAACCAGGAATTTTATCATAATTCCCATATTGAAAGGCCATACTGGAAGCTTTTTGTTCCGCGCGTAAACCTGTTGCAGCATTTCCAGTTCTTTCTGGATCCTTTCAAACTCTTTCTCATCCAGTTTTTCCGCTTCATTCAGTAGCCTGGATTCCAGCTGGTTAATGGAGTGTTCAATCTGATCCAGCCGCGTTTGTTTCCTGTCTCTCCATTTCTCCATGATCCAGTGCACTTTCAATAAAGGCAGGAAGAAACTTACAACTGCAAAAACCACAAGTATGGAGAGCAGCCACAGGTATAGGGGAGCATATTCTTCTGAGATTTCGAAGAAGGAACTTTCCTTTTCCGTAAAAATTCTCAGGATAGACCAGCCGCCCAGGTGAATTGCCGGGATGGTGATTATAAGGGCATTCCACAGGCAGAGATTACCCAGGGGCGAGAGCCCGCCGGACCTGTCCGGATGCCCGAGCTGCGGTTCAAGGCGGAATTCGTTCCCCAGCTTCCAGATATAGATGGAGGTTATAACCATTCTCCAGGCCATAAGCCCTATGATAAAGGCAATGAAAAACTCGATCGGATGACTCCAATCCCAGGTAAACACCAGCAGGGAAAAGCCTGTACCCATGGCCCACTGGTAGGGGTGGTTCAGCATTTTTTGCAGTTCCTGCATAAACTGGCGGAAGCTTTCTTCAAGCCGCCCGGTCTTCAGGGCTGCTATTTCGGAACCTTTCTCATCCGCAATGTTTTGAAACGAATCAGGGGGGTAAGCCCCAACGATAATCTCCCGGCGCCAGAGATTCCGGAAAGTTTCCGGTATCATTTTTATAAGTACCGAAAAAGCAAAAAGACTCAGGGCTGCTGCCAGCATGCCTGAGATATACATTATCACTCCCGGAATAAGCGGGTAATTTGCCAGGATATAAACTATGATGAGCAGGATCAGCCACGGAAACAGGAGCAGCGCATAGTGCAGAACTGGGTTCCGGATGGCTTTGAAGTTTTCAGGTACAATTTCTATGCCTGGTTTGCCTTCTACGTTTACATCTGGTACATCTTCTAAAGTCGGGAGATCTTCCACACGCGGTACATCTTTTACACTTTTCTCTCCATCCTCATCCTTGCATATTTTACCTGAAGCTTTAAGCGCTATCACTGAACTGCTCCCGCTTTTTCCCTATTGAACCTTTATATTTATTTAATGTGCAAAATATAAAAGCAAATATGAAGCAATCTTAACTACAGCTAACAGCACAAAATTGCACTTTGTAATACCTGTAGAAATCATTGGGAATTGTTTTTAACACTTTGAAGACTGTTAAGAAAAGCTGAAAGTAGACCGTTGAATAATCGTTTTGTTATATTTTTTCCGTCAGCTGTCCAGGCCAGTGTTTAGAAAATTATTAAACCGAGCCGACAAAAAGAACTGACTTGCTAAATCTAACGGGCAAGTTTGAAGAACTTTCTTTAAAAATCGAAAAACGATATTGTCCGCCTTTAAGGTGTCCTGGCACTCCCGAATTCTACTTCTGGATCACAGAAAATCGGAGATTTTTTAGGAGTTGCGATTACATCGCCACACAAAAATACTCTTAAACATCCAAACATTACCATATGTATTAAATAAAACGAAGAAGTGAAGCTAAATAAAGCGAGGTGAAGAAATGCTTGAGGGCAGAGAAAAATTGATACTGGCTATTTTGCTGGCAATAGGCATTGTACTAATATTAACAAATACGGT
>CAZSVY010000101.1:0-2928 GCA_964610495.1 uncultured Methanosarcinales archaeon | reverse complement strand
AACGCAATAAAATATACGCGATATTCTGGCTTATTGAAAATCTTTTTTCCGTTTAAAGTTATTGGCGGGATCGAATTTTAAAAATAGACTTACAACAGACTTACTTTATTGAATTAACTCAACTGTTGAGTAAACGCAGGTAAATATGACAGATTAAATTACGACAGAGAAATATATGACCGATAAAGAGAGCTTTGCACTTGAGGAATATAAAAGCCTGAGAGAAGAGATACTGGATAAAATGGAAAAGGACTTTAGAACTCTCAGTCTTGGGGTTGGCGGGATTACTGTTATTTTGGGTTTTGTTTTTGAGTATAAAATTTATGAATTATTTTTTGTTCTACCGCTTCTGATAGCTGCAAACGCGTATCGATATAAAGCGGAAACCGCTTCGATCCTGAATGCCGGTGAGTATATTTGCAAGCTCGAAAATTCGATTTACAGGCAAAACAGCCGCCTCAGCAAGTCCGATACTGATGAAATTTTCGGGGACCTGGGCTGGGAAAACTATCTGCGAAGGGAAAGGAGGAGAAAAATCTATAAGCCGCATGCGCATACAGCCGATGTCATTTTTGGCAGCCTTTACCTTCTATGCTTAATCGAATCATGGGACCGCAATTTTAATCCACACAGATTCATTACTATTTTTTCTACGATTTTATTTTTAATCATAGGCGTATTCTGGGCACATCTGATATACGTCGAATGGAAAAGCAGGAAAAGTGAGTAAAATCGTCCTTCAGGGCTCGATGTCTTTTCTTTTATAGGTTTTCTATTACGGCTTTTCTATTATGGCTTTTCTATTTTTGTATCCGTTCCCGTAAATTTGATGCTTTTTCTGTTTCTAATATTCATTCCCTTAAGCCATCAGATTATCTGATGGCTTCTCTACTTCTAATCTGTCCCCACAAAAAGCGGTGCCTTCGGGATATTCCCACAGCCGGGTTTTTAAGATTTCCTTCCTTTCAATGCCTTCCAGGATTTCAAAAGCAAGATTTGCTACGAACTCATTTTCTGAGTCAAGTAAAGCCTGCAGCCGTATTTCGTCCTCTTTAGTACAGATCTTTTTAAGGGTTCCTGCCGCTTCTGCTTTTACGAAGCGGTTCCAGTCATAAAGGGTATCTATGAGAGGTTCTATAGCTCTTTTCGGTTTTATCCGGCCAAGGGCTTTTGCAGCAGCCAGCCGCGTGAAATCATCCGTATCCGCAAGAGCAGCAATAAGATGATCCACTGCATTTCCGGCTTTAATCCTGCCCAGAGCTTCGGCTGCTCCCGATCTTCCTTCATTATTTCTATCCATCAGCGCGTCAATAAGGGGTTTCACGGCCTTTCTGGATTTCATCTTTCCAAGAGCTCTTGCAGCTTCCTCTCTCACAGAGCCATTGTTATCAAAAACCAGAACTTCTATCAGGGGCTTCAGGGCTTCTTTTGGCCTTATCCGGCCAAGGGTTCCGGCTGCAAACCGGCGCACAGTTGCGTCTTCGGATTTGAGGGCATCGATCAATGGGGAAACCGCTTTTTCAGAATCAAAGAGCCCCAAGGACTCGGCTGCAAGCCTCCTGACCTCGTCATCTTCGTTATCGAGGGCACTGATCAGGGATTCAAACGCTCTTTCGAGCCTGCTTTCCGATAGGTTTCGCAGGGTTTTTGCTGCTTCCCTCCGCACAAGCTTATCTTCGTCTTTGATGGCGTTATCAATGAAATCAAAGATTCGATCCGATATCCAGCCAGGGATCCCATCGGAATTTATCTGGCCCAGGGCTCTTACAGCCCCCTGCCTTGTAAAACTGTCCCCAAACTTAAAAATACGAATAAGCGGCTCAAGGACTTTCTGTGACTCGAGCTGCCCGAGTGCATTCGCTGCTTCCTTCCTGACAAACCTGTTTTCATCCCCCAGTGCAAAAAGAAGTGGAACAATAGCTTTGCGGACTTTCATTGCTCCGAGGGCTTTTGCAGCTTCCAGCCGGACTAAATGGCTTTTGTCGTGGAGTTTATTTATCAGGGTTTTAGCGGCTATCTCAGACCCTATTTCTCCGAGGGATTCAGCGGCTGTCTTCCTTACAAACTCATCCTCGTCAGAGAGCGCGGAAACAAGAGGATCGAGTGTTCTCTCGGACCCTACCATACCGAGCCCTTTCGCGGCTTCCCTTCGGACAAAGCGGCTTTTATCCCCAAGCATATTGACGAATGTGCCGGAAGTTTTATCCGACCTTATTTCTCCAAGCGCTTTTGTAGCAATCCATCGTACGAATTCATCATCGTCTTCCAGGGCATTTATAAACAATTCAACAGCTCTTTCCGATTTCATCTGGCCCAGAGCCTCGGCAGCTCCCAGCCGGACAAGTCGGTCCTCTTCCTTAAACGCTTTTATAAGGGCTTCTGCCGCTTTCCTGGAATTTGTCCTGCCGAGAGCCCCTATCGCTCCAATACGGACAAAATCATCACTGGCTCCAAGTGCGGAAACAAGGATTTCCAGTGCCTTTTCCGATCCGATCTGCATCAACGCTTCCGCAGCCTCCAGCCGGACAGCCCGGTTCCTATCCGCAAACATGTTCCTGAGCAATTCAATAGCTCTCTCGGACCCTATTACGCCGAGAGACTTTACAGCCTCTATCCGCACAGAGTAATCCTCATCCCCAACTGCAGCTTCAAGAGGAGTAAGTGCCATTTCGGACCTTGTTTCCCCAAGCACCTTTGCAGTTTCTCTTTTTACCCCTATGTCTTTATCCTCAAGTGCTCCTAAATTGGCCCTGATCCCGCAGGTGCCCATCCTCCCCAGGCTTTGAACTGCCCTTACTTTTTCTACGGTGTATTTACTGTCAAGTTTCCTGGCAAGTAAGGCACATAGTTTTCCTTTTGTATCAGCGCTGGCTCTCAAGGCACATTTTGAAGCTAAATATAAATTTCCGCTTGAAACTATTGAGTTTA
>CAZSVY010000100.1:0-11009 GCA_964610495.1 uncultured Methanosarcinales archaeon | reverse complement strand
GCGGGAAGTACAATTGCAGGAAATCTTCTGATCCTGGGAGCTGCAAGCAACGTTATAATTATTCAAAACGCAGAAAAAGAGGGAAATACTCTCTCATTTACCGAATTCTCCCGAATAGGAGCCTTAATAACTATTTTAGACGCTATTATTTATTCTATCTTCCTCTAACTCTTAAAAGCTATAAATTATCTTAGAATGAAGTACGAAGGCTTAATTCTACTGTAAACCCTATTTATAGGCATATTGGTACTTAAAGTGCTAACCTTCTTTCTTTTATGGGTATATAAACGAGTCTCAACCCTCCGATAAACTTGATATACTCAAAGCACATAAACTTTTTTCTGGAAGATATAAGATCATGACCCAGAATAATACAGATCCAAATACCAGGCGCAAGCGCGCCAGGTGTACCGTACAGAAGAAAACCTTTGGGCCTGTTGAAGACCTTGAAACTCATGTCCGGTCCGACTGGTGGCAGACTCTTTTCAATTCACTTTACCTTAAGACCGATGCCGATCTTCTGGATGATATGGAGGTTACCAGGAAAGAGGTCGATCTCATTGTTTCCATTTTGGGAGTGGCTCGTGAAGAAAGAATTCTTGATCTCTGCTGTGGGCAGGGAAGACACGTACTTGAACTGGCAAGAAGGGGTTTTTCAAACGTTGAGGGGTATGACAGGTCCCAGTACCTTATAAGGAAAGCCAGGACCAGAGCACAGAAAGATAACCTGCAGGTCAGGTTCAGAGAGGGGGATGCAAGAAAACTTCCCTACCCCTCTGATACTTTTGATATAGTTACTATTCTGGGCAACAGTTTTGGTTACTTCGATTCAACGCTCCAGGATCGAAAGGTTCTTGAAGAAATCTTCAGAGTTTTGAAGCCAGGAGGTAGAGTTTTCATTGATGCCGTGGACGGGGATCATATGAAAAAGAGTTTCCAGCCAAGGTCGTGGGAATGGCTGGACAGGAAGTATTTTGTCTGCAGGGAAAGAGCTCTTTCAGCCGATGGGGATCGGCTAATTTGCAGGGAAGTGATAAGCCGTATTGACAGGGGGGTAATTGCGGACCAGTTTTATGCTGAGAGATTATACAACAAAGAAAGCCTTTTTGAGCTGCTTACCGCGTCAGGGTTTAGCAGTCCCGCTTTTCATAGCACTTTCAGCCCCGTATCCGCAGGCACTCAGGATGCGGGCATGATGGAACAGAGAATTCTAGTCTCGGCTTCTGTTGAAAAACCGTGGCCTCCTTCTCTTCAGGCAGCCGGGAATAAAAAACCGATGAACATTGCAGTCGTGCTTGGAGACCCGAGGAAAGAAGACCAGGTCAAGCCTGCCTGTGTGTTCGATGATGACGATTTCGATACGCTTGAGAGAATGAAAAAGGCACTTGCAGAGATTCCCTTCATGAGATTTATTTTCTTTGACAGGCACGAAGCGCTGCTGGAAGATCTGAAGAAGAAAGCAGCAAAAATCGATCTTGTACTTAATCTCTGTGACGAAGGGTTTTACAATGATCCTACAAAAGAGCTTCATGTCCCGGCCTTGCTTGAACAGCTCAATATCCCGTATACAGGGGCAGGCCCTCAATGTCTTGCCTTCTGTTATGATAAGTCAATTATAAGGGGAGTTGCCCGAGAGATGCGCATTCCTGTAGCAAAAGGAATGCTTGTAACCGGAGACTCGGATCTTTCAAAACTTTCTCTTGCTTTCCCCCTGCTTGTAAAGCCTAACTCAGGGGATTCGAGTTTTGGGATTACACAGAAAAGCATTGCCCACAGCCGCGAGGAGCTTCTGGAAATTCTTGCGGCAACCCGGGAAAAGATGGGCTCGGACAGGCCTTTCCTGCTGGAAGAATTTCTTCCCGGAAAAGATATCAGTGTCGGCATTATTGGAAATTCGCCTGCATGTACAATACTGCCCATTACGGAAGAAGATTACTCGGCAGTGCCGGAAGAACTTCCAAAGATCTGCGGCTATGAGGCCAAATGGCTTCCGGATTCTCCATACTGGAACATAAGATCCGTGCCTGCCGATCTCCCTGAAAAAACCAGAAAAGAAATCGTGAAATGTTGTCTTGCTCTCTTCACCAGGCTGGGCTGCCGGGATTATGCCCGCTTTGACTGGAGACTCGATGCCGAAGGCAAACCCAGGCTGCTTGAAGTGAACCCCAATCCTGGCTGGTGCTGGGACGGTCACCTTGCAAAGATGGCAGCCTATGCTAACATTTCCTATTCAGGAATGCTTGCGGCCATTCTTGAAGCTGCAAAGGAAAGATATGGTCTCGGAGCTGCCGGAAAAATCGAGCTTTCCAGAAAAATGCCTGAAACCACTCCCAGAAAAAGCCCTGCTGAATGTGCTGCCGAGTTTGAGGAAGAAATTGAAGCCAGCAGCTCTATGGATTCCGAAAATGATCGGAAGAAAGGTGTTTTTTCAAACACTTCCGAAACAGTACAGGCCTTTGAAAGTATATAAATTCAAAAAAGCGCGGAATGCGAGAAGATCGAATTTTCCTTTTTCGCGCTCCGCTTTTCTTTTACTTCGGCACTTTTTTACTTCTGGATGATAATTGTAAGGATATCTTCGTCCTGCATTCTGTGGTCGAGGCCTACTCTCTGCCCAGGATGTTTTGCGGATGTGCCCCAGATATGTGCATAGCGGAATTTCCTGCGGAAATCCCTGTGAAGGCGGTCACAAATCTGGCCTATAGTGGTTCCGCTCATAACTATCAGGGGCTCTTCCATGTCTGCCGACTGTCCCTGCGGTTTTAAGTAGACTCGAATGAAACCCAGCCTGTCGTAAATGGCGTCTTTGAGAGTCTCGATGTTAATGCCTTCATGGGCTGAAATGAACATCGAGTCCGGGTATAGCTCTCTGCACTCTTCAATCAACTGGGGATAGGCCAGGTCAACCTTGTTAATCGCTATAAGGGACCTGACATAACTGCGGTTACTCAGGACAACGTCGATAAGCTGGTCAACCGTTATGTTTTCTCTTATAAGCACGCTGGCATTATGGATCTTGTACTCGTCCAGTACAGCCTTGATAGTTTCCTCATCCACGTCAAGGTCAACGGTTGAATTGATCTCTACTCCGCCCCGATCTTTTTTCTTAATTACCACATCAGGGGGCTCTTCATCCACGCGAATACCGGCCTGATAAAGTTCGTCCATAAGTACTTCGTAGTGTTTGGGCTGGAAGACATCGAGCAAGAATATAACCATATCCGAGTTCCTGATAACGGATATGACTTCCTTTCCGCGCCCGCGGCCCGAAGACGCGCCTTTTACAAGCCCAGGAACGTCAAGGAACTGGATTGTCGCCCCTTTATGTTCCAGCACGCCTGGCACAACTGTAACGGTAGTAAACTCGTATGCAGCTACTGCGGACTTGGCACCCGTGATTTTGTTCAGAAGCGTGGATTTCCCTACTGATGGAAAACCTACAAGGGTTACGGTTCCATCTCCTGATTTTCTGACCGAGTACCCTTCTCCCCCTCCTTTTGCCGAGGCTTTCTTTTCAACTTCATCTCGCAGGCGGGCTATCTTCGCTTTCAGGCGGCCTATGTGATGGGAAGTTGCCTTATTGTACTGGGTCTTTCGGATTTCGTCTTCGATTTCCTGTATTTGCTCCTGTATGCTGCTCATCTGGAACCTGCCGATTTCGGGACTGAAGAAATGATTATCATATTACTTAAAAAAGAAACCGCATCCAAACGGTCTCCACAAACCTTTTTTGATCCAAAACAGATCCGTATCTGGATATTTTATTCTGAATAGTTGAATGCAATATATATACCTATGGAATGTTTTTATTTACCTCAAGCCTTTTTTTGAAAAGGCTTGATCGAAAACCCCTGGAAGCGGCGTGATCAACCGGCGCAACGCAAACCTTTTCAAAAAAGGTTTGATCGCGAACTTTTAGAAAAAGTTCGATCAAAACCGGAAAACGGCGAACGCCTGTGACTGAGAAATACTTATAATTCCCAAACCCTATCCGGCGTGATCAACCGGCGCAACGGTTGCGGCCCAACGGTTGTGCTTGACCAAAAAGCCTACTCAACCTGTTTTGCAAAAATGAATGGTTTTATTTACCTGTTCTAAATGGTAAGGTTATTCAGGATCATTTGTATTTCTTAATAATTATAATAATATTTAAAGCTTATTGAAGCTTGCTCCCGATGAACATTTCTTAACCAGAATCTTATTCAAAGAGAATTATCTCTATTATTCAAAAGAGATTGTTTCTCCTGTTCTCTCATACACACGCAGTTCTTCCGGAAGTTTTGAAGCGAATTCTGCAGAATTAAGGATTTCCAGAAACCTGTGGATTTCGGGAGTTTCCAGTATTTCCTTCCTTATCAGGAAATCGTACTCTTCTTCTGCAAATTTTATGAATTTGAGGTCATTCTTCTCGGCACAGTTTCTTATCCCCACGCCTGCCTCAGCCTTTCCTGAGGCAACCGCCTCACAGATAGCTACTTCCGATTTCGCTCCAGATGTATATCCGGGAATCGAATCCGTAAATTCCTTTTTACTAATTCCCTTTTCAGCTACGAATTCTGCAATTTTGAGGTCTAGAAGAGCTCTTGTGCCCGAACCCAGGTTCCGGTTGATCAGGCGTTTTCCCTGAAGGTCCGAAGGTCCGGAAATCGGGCTGTTCTGCCTGACAATTAATCCCACTTCCCGCCTGTACCCTTTGACGAGCACAACGCCTGAGAGCCCCATATTCTCGATTGTAGGGATATTGTACAGGATTCCGTCCTGTCCCCTGGGATCTCCTGACGGCATATTCACGCCTGCTATATCGGCTGTATTTGCGGCAATTGCGCTGAAACCTCCGCTTGAGCCAGTGTACAGGATCCTGAAGCGAAGCCCGCTAAGGTCTTCAAGCAGGTCAAGGCCAGGACAAAAGCCTCCTGCTATCAGGAGGTCAGGTTTTTCGACCTCCCCGAAAAGGGTCACCTCTACAGGGGTTCCTGCCTCAATAAACTCTGTACTGGGTGGGATTTCGATAAAGCCATCGGCTCCGGAAAGAGAGGTTATTGCACCTGAACCCCGATCTGCGGGATAAACCCGTCCCCGGATCAGGCCTACAGGAAGAAGCTGCTGCCTTCCTTCGGAACGGAAACCAGTGCCCATAACTCCGTTTTCCACTTTTTTAAGTTCGGTTCCGGCTCCAAGGGCTTTCCGGAGCAGTGGAGCTACGAATTCATTAAAAATAATTAGCGCAGATGTCGGGTTTCCGGGCAGCCCTATAACCGGGACACCCTTTATCATGCCGATAACTACGGGTTTTCCGGGCTTTATATTAATGCCGTGGGCAATAGTCTCGCCGATTTCGTCGATCAAACGGTACATCACATCCCCAGCTCCTGATGAAGTGCTGCCTGAGGTCAGGATCAACGCGCATTCCGAGACCGCGGTTTCGAGCGCCTTTCTCATAACTGTTTCATTGTCCTTTACAATCCCGTAAAGCAGGGGGAAAGCTCCGCACTCCTGCACCCCGGCGCATAAAGTGTAGGAATTCGCATCATATACCTGCCCCAGGGCAAGTTTATCCCCGGGACGCACAAGCTCGTCTCCTGTCGAGATTATCCCAATCTGCAGTTTAAGGGCAGGAACGTCGTTTTTTCCGACCGACGCAAGCACACCTATTTCCCTGGTTCCGAGCTTTCGCCCTGCCCTGAGCACACGTTCTCCCTTCAGGATGTCCGAACCGGGCTTCATTATATTCTCCCCTACAGTTACGGGCCTGTAAATGAATACTGTCCCGTTTTCCTCAGCGCTGTATTCAACCATAACTACAGAATCAGCTCCTTCAGGGATAGGAGCTCCAGTTGCGATTTCCACAGCTTCCCCTGCCGAAATTGTGAATTTGGCATCCGAGCCTGCCGGAATGTTCCCGAGCACCTTTAGCCCTGCTGGCTCAGTTTCACTGCAGGCATACGTATCCTCTGCTCTTACGGCATACCCGTCCATTATTGCTCTTGCAAAAGAAGGCACATTGATTTCGGCGACAATATCCTCTGCAAGGATTTTACCGTGAGCGTTTTCAAGGGCCAAACCTTCCTGTCCGGGGAAAACCTGCAGGTTGTCTATTATTTCTCGTGCCTTCTCTACAGAGATAAGTTTCCGAAATTCCTTGCGCTTCATAGAAATCCAATCCTGAATCCATCGGCCTTCAGATGAGTTTTTTAGTTTAATAGCATTTCCAGGTATGTTTTATACCTACTTTTTCCTTCAGGAAGATATTGAAGGCAAGTCGGTTAAGAGATGCTCAAAACGAAGCTTAAAAAGAAGCTCAAAAATAAGCCCGAATCAAAACTTAAATAGAAGGTCAAAAAGAGCCAGAATGGAAATTTAAACTAAAATGGAAACTTAAATACATGATCAAAAAAGCTTGAAAAGAGGCTTAAAAAGGAGCTTTAATAAAAATTTAAAAAAAGCTTCAGATAAAGATAAAAGCTACTCCGGAACGTTAATCAAAAAGAGCTAGGGCGGGAAAGTCCCGCGTGATTTTATTGCCTTTTCTATTTCTTTCGCTTTTCAGGGCAGATTTATTTATAAATGGGTGTGCCCGTGTTCTGGGTTATTTTCTCAAAAGCTTCAACCATCCTCTTTGTAAGCGGCCCGGGTTTGCCTGTGCCTATTAGCCTTCCGTCAAGTCTGGTCAGGGGAGCGGATTCGGCTGCAGTTCCGGTAACAAAGATCTCATCTGCTGTGTAGAGGTCAAATAAACCCAGATTTGCTTCAATGGTCCTGTATCCCATTTCGTCCAGGAGTTCTATGGCTGTGGCCCTGGTAATCCCTTTCAGGTTGCTTATCGTGAAAGGCGTAAACACCTGGTCGTTCTTGACTATAAAGATATTATCTCCCGAGCCCTCACAGACAAAACCATTCTGATCGAGGAAAATAGCTTCGTCTCCTCCTTTTTCGTTGGCTTCGATCTTTGCAAGGATGTTGTTCAGGTAGTTCAGGGATTTGATATTCGGGGACAGGGCATCAGGCGCATTTCTCCGGATACAGACACTGACTCCTGTGAGCCCGACTTCATACAGGTCGCCGTACATGGCTCCCCAGCCCTGGGCTATGATGATCACGCTGGGATTCTCACACTTGCGGGGGTCAAGCCCGAGATCTCCGATACCTCTTGAGACAATAGGACGGATATATGCATCTTTAAGGTTATTTTTCCTCAGGGTCTCAAGAATTATCTCACTCATTTCTTCTTTGGTAAGTGGGATATCCATTGCGATTGCCTTTGCGGAGTCGTAAAGCCTGTCAACATGCTCTTTTAACTTAAAGACACGCCCATTGTATGCCCTTATCCCTTCAAAAACACCGTCTCCGTAGAGGAAGCCATGGTCATAGACCGAAACTTTGGCTTCGGATTTGGGAACAAAAATCCCGTTCAGATAAATCAGTAACTCACTCATTTGCGAACAATCCTCTGCAATCTTAATATTTTATAGAGTTTACTTTTTTCTTGGACTTTAACTGAATTAATGTCTAATTTACAAACCTCAGTATGCCACTCGCTTTTTTATTCATTGGCAGTATGCGAGTCCTCTGCAGGGTTCTTAACGGAACTCAAAGCTTTAGGGGAAGTTTTCCATACTGTAACTCTTAAATGAAACGCTAAATACAGCGGATATATACTGAATATATATTATAATTCCGCTTCTACCTAAATATTTTAAGGTTTTCACAGCTCCGATTCCCACGTTCATACAAAAAGCTTTTATGTTAAAACGCGCATTTCGTATTCCGCAGTAGGAAAAGCAAACAGGGCTCGTGGCTTAGCCAGGATATAGCGCTGGGCTTCTAACCCAGACGTCGGGGGTTCAAATCCCTTCGAGCCCGCTTAATTCTTTATTTACTTCTAACTGCCCTAAACAAATTGTTTTCACTTTCTCTCTTTCTGGCACGTTTATCCTTTTTCTGCAGAATTCTATATTTTCTATTTATGTTTCTATTTTCTTTCATCCCTTTCTACGGTAAAGAGTCCTTAGCTTAGCTGCAGCTTTACGAGAGAATGTAACTTTTTACTTCAAAACTTTTAATCTCAAAACCATAGAAGTCGTAAAGTAGGATTTAATTGCTGAGAAAACGAAGAATTGAGAAAACAAAAAACTGAAAAAGCAGAATTAAAAAACAAAAATTAAGAAAAATAATTTGCCGGAAAATACTAAAATTCATCCTGCAGTCCGTTATTTTTTCCGGCCTGGTTAAGGTCTCATCGCTGCAAATCGCTGCCCTGGGTGCTTGGAACCATTTCAAATCTTTCTCCTGAGGGCATAAGTATTGCCAGGAGAATATACAGGACAATGCCAACTCCTTGCAGAGCAAGAGCTGCAAAAGCAAGCCTTATAAAGGTCGGGTCAATACCAAAGTACTCTCCTAATCCACCGCAGACTCCAAAGAGCATACGGTCTTTCTTGCTTTTAGTCAGGCGCTTCTTCATGGTGTAGTCGGTGCGCTTTTCTTCTCTAGCTTCTTCTCTGGCTTCCCTGGCTCCTTCTCTCACTTTTTCTCTGGCCTCTCTCGCGGCTTCCTCTTCTTTTTTCTCCCCAAGTTCTATAATGACTCTCTCTTCCATATCTTTAGGTTTTGTCCAAGATTTCTCAGTATAGCCGGTTTCAAGTTCTCCCGGAGCCTTGAATTCGCTTTCATCCGGAGTTTTTCTCTCTTCTAATGAGGGAATTTCGACGGTTTCTTCTTCCATACCTTTAGGCTTTTCCCAGGATTCCTCTTTATAGCCAGTTTCAAGTTCCCCTTGAGGTTTGAATTCGCTTTTTTTCGGTTCTTCTCTTTCCAGGGATTCGGTACTTCCACTGGCTTTTTCGGTTTTTCCCTCACGTCTCGCACCCGGTTCCTCTTTAGATTCGGCTATAGGTACCCCTGGCGCTTCAAAAAAGTTTCCTTTAGTCACCTTTTTTTCTTGAGATTCGGGATTTTCCTGCATAATGACTATTCTATTTTTGAGGATTTATATTATACTGGTACTTTTTCTATCCTTTTTACTATTTTCATCTTTTTCTTCGATTTCAGCGACATTCCGAGCAGCCGCATTCTTTTCCACTGCGCAAGATTCCGTATAACATCAGAGGGAGAAGGAAAATCGCAAACCCCAGCTTCAGATCTTCGGGAAGCAGCTCTTTTGCAGTACCCACGGTTGCGACTGCGCGGATCCCGAGTTTTAGATAAAACCAGTCCAGCAGGAGTCCTGCCCCAAGGGCACAGAGGGAAATCATTCCAAGATACAGAGCTGCCGAACGTTTTCCAAGGAAGCGGGCGACCATAGTTATGGTTGCTGCATTGGTTGCCGGACCTGCAAGGAGGAAAACAAAAGCTGTGCCCGGACTCATTCCCTTGGCTACGAGACTTGCGGCAAGAGGGGTGGAAGCTGTAGCGCAGATGTAAAGAGGAATTCCCACTAAAAGCATGACCAGCATTGACCCGAGGCCGCCGCCCAGATAATTCTGGATAAGGCTTTCGGGGACTGCATAGGAAATTATTCCTGCAAACAGGATCCCGATGAGCATCCATTTAGAAATCTCTCCTGGAAGCTCGATATAAGCATATTTAATCCCTTTAATCAACCTGGCTTTTACCGACTCTTTATTTTTCCCGCCTGTCCCGGATTCTTTTTCTTCGCATCCACAGCTTCCGCAGCCGCATGAAGTGATATCTTTCTGGAAGCCTGGACTCGCCAGGGCAAGTTTCCGGACACCTTCAGGCTTATTACTGATTTCCAGAGGCTTTGCTTCTATACCCTTAACTATAGCGGTTGCAGGCCCGGTTTTTTCATTATACGAATCTGCTGGCTTATTGCAACTGCAGGAGGGGCTGCAGGAAGAAGGGCTGCATGGGTTTCTCTGTGCCGAAACTCCGATCAAAGTCGAGACTGCCAGAACTCCTGCTTTCTTTCCTGGATTTTCTTCTTTTTTGCCATTTTTCTTTTTCGGTTCTTCCCCTATCAAAAAGTTATCTGCAAGCCCTGCAAGGATAGCAGTCATAAGGGCAGCAAGCGGGCGGAAAACTGCCATCAGAGGGTCAAGGAGAGCATAAGTAACCGCTATCGAGTCTACTCCTGTCTCGGGAGTCGAAATAAGGAAGGAAAGGGTTGCGCCCCGGTTTGCTCCCCTTTTTCTTATCGACATGGCTGCAGGAATTACCCCGCATGAACATAATGGTAGGGGAAGACCTGCTAGGGACGCATTGACAACAGAACGGACTTTTCCTGCGGATGCCCCAAGGTAATCCACAATCTTCTGGTCAGGCACCAGGATATTGAGAAGACCTGCAATCCCCAAACCGAAAATAAGATAGGGAGCTGCCTCTACGAAGATTTCCCAGGATGCGAGGAGAATGCCTGAAAAAAGGGCCAGAACGGAATAGAGAAATTGAAAGCTCATGCTTTTTCCTCCACATGTTCGAGGCACATCTCAATCAGTGTGCGGACATGCTCGTCTGCAATATAATAAATCGTAAATTTTCCCTCCCTCCTGACCCGCACGAGGTCAAGCTGCCTGAGGGTACGAAGGCCGTGTGAGACTGCAGATTGAGTGACATTAAGCGCCTGCTCGAGTTCGCAAACACACATCTCTTTTTGCCTTAGCAAGAAAAGGATCTTAAGGCGGGTATCGGACTGGAGCGCCTGAAAAACCGCAGCCATCCGCGTGATGCTGTCTGAGTCAGGAACTTTTTGTAACAGGTTTCCTATCTGTTTTGAATCCACTCTTTCACATTCATGTTGCATGAATATATGAACATCTGTTCATATATTAATATCTTTTTAAGGACTGCGGCAGTTGAGGAGGTTCTCAGAGACTGAAATTTGTCAGAACCTTAAGAGTTTGTTAGAGCCGTACTTTATCTAAAAATCCTTTCTTGTCCGTCTTCAGAGAATCTGTATAAGGATAACAAAAATTGCAAGGATAAAAAGGGCTTTCCAGTCACTTTTCTGCATGGTAAGCTCATGTATCGAGGTCCGTCTGCTTCCCTGGTAA
>CAZSVY010000099.1:0-5807 GCA_964610495.1 uncultured Methanosarcinales archaeon | reverse complement strand
AGTATAGGGTTCTGTAGAGAAGTTCTACAGGTAAAACTTGGAACGGTACAGGCGAGACACGGATAAATAGTTGCTCTAGGGCAGTATAGCATTGGTTGAAATACCATAGATGCCTACGAATTTATTCGTGGGAGCTGTCACTAATAGATACGACCTTTAATGAAAAGTTGTTTCAAAAAAGGTTGAAATGGAAACTGCGCGAGAACTGATATAGTTTCCGGTATTATCGCCAGCTAACCAGGCTCAGTTTTCCGCCTCGAAAAAGCCGAAAAATGCCAAAAAAGCTAAAAAGTAAGAGGGGAGTAAAATCAATCCAGTTCAAGTTGAGTTATCTCAACGTTGAGATTTGCAATCTCAAGAACGGCAACAGTTGATTTTCCGGAAAGCACGCCCGAGGATTCCCCTGGATTTATCACAGTGACCCCCTCAATGACTTTGACATCCGGATCATGAGTATGGCCCCGGACTATCACGTCGAATTCCCCGGATTTGGCAAGCGCTTTGACCAGGGCTTCGTTTGTCCCGTGCAGAAGGGCAATATGCAGCCCGTCAATCGTCAGGTCTCCAAAGTCCCCGCAGGAAACAGCTCCGATTTCTTCAAGCCGCTTTGTAAGTGTTAATTTGTCCCCGTCATTGTTTCCGAATACAAAGTAGAGTTTTGGCTTCAGTTCCTTAAAGGCTCTTGCAGTAAAAGGAGAGATAATATCTCCTGCGTGAAGCACGGCTTTTACTCCTCTCTCATTAAAAAATTCCACAGCTTTCCGGAGAGCATCCATGTTATCATGTGAATCTGAAATAATTCCAATCAAGTAATCCCACCTCTTTGATTAGATTTCCTTATTTAATATATAGTGGGATTTACTAAAAAGAATTTGCTAAAGCAGATTCTTTAGAGCCTTTTTCAAGAATTAAAATTTTACAAGCAGGATTTTAGAGTCGGAACATCATACTAAAACCGGAGCTTCCTTTTCACTATTGCACATGAAGTGAATCTGAGCAATAAGATGTCCGGAGCCAAGCCTTAAAACTCCATCACGGAGACAGCTACCTTTAAATACGAGTTGCTGGTATTATTGGAATAATCCCTGAAGAATACCTGGAGAATACCTGGAGAATCCTGGCAGAATAACCCGGGAAATCCTGAAAAAATAGCTTCAGAGAAATTCCTTATTGGTTTAAATAATAAATTAAATTCTCTGTTGAATTTAAGTAATCAATTTAATATTCTGTTGAACTCAAATAATCAGTTTAACTTGAATTAAAATGGTAAGTTTAAGTAGTGAGTTAAAAGAATAAGATTAAGTAGTGAGTTAAAATGAAAGCTATAACCCTCCTGAGCAGCGGGCTTGATTCAGTTGCGGCGCTCGCAATCGCAGCGGAAGATCTTGACATTGAGATGGCCATTACCTTTGATTACGGGCAGAGGGCCAGAGAGAGGGAAATTGAGTACTCACGAAAGGTATGCGAATATTTCGGAATTGAGCATAGGGTTATAAAACTGGACTGGCTTTCGGAAATAACATCTACCTCTCTTGTTAACAGGGATATTGAAGTTCCATCCCTGTCATTCGAGGATATTGACGAAGCAGCGCCTGCAGAAATTACAGAAGATTCAGCAAAGGCGGTCTGGGTTCCTAACAGAAACGGGGTAATGCTCAATATCGCAGGAAGCTTTGCTGAAAGCAGGGAATGTGATTACCTGGTCGTGGGCTTTAACGGAGAAGAGGCCGGAACCTTCCCTGACAATTCCCTTGCCTACGTGCAGGCAATGGACAGGGCTTTTTCCTATTCTACCAGGAACGGAGTAAAAATACTGGCTCCTTTAATTGAACTTGGGAAATCCGAAATCGTAAGAAAAGCTCTCGAAGCAAAAGCTCCTCTTGAGTACAGCTGGAGCTGCTATCATGGAGGAGAAATACCCTGCGGAAAGTGCGAGAGCTGCGTGCGCAGGGCACGTGCGTTTAAAAATGCAGATGTAAAAGACCCTCTTCTGGAAAGGCTTGGGATCTGAACTGAAAGAACCTGGTCGGATGCCGATAAAGTGTATTAAGAAAGAATTTCAGAAAGATTTGCAGAAAACTTGCAACGAAACTTACAGAGAGAATTCCATGAAATGCATTGTTTTACCTGAGAAATTTGATTATGACGGGAGCCAGATTTCCTCTCTCTGGGCCTACAACAATTTTGGAGTTCAGGAAGACTCGGTTGTAGTTTTTAGAGGGGCCTGCGACGTAAAAATCGAGCACATGATTGACCTCGAAGACCGACGAGCAAACGAATCAATCTGGTCCGAAGATATGGTAAATTTCATTATCGAGCATTTTGATTCTACGGACCTTAAACTTATCTACGCCCGGCAGCGTCTTTTTACAGCCATTGTAAGAGAATACCTTGCAGATGTCGGGGTGCAGACGATGCGGGAAGGAGACGACCTTTTCCTTAAAGGGAAAAAACTGACAGTCTCGATTGCCAGCACCTCTGCAGTTTCCCAGAAGATCCATTTCGGCATTAATGTTTCTCATAATGTATACGGAAATCTGGAAGAGGCCGGAATAGGGGAAGGCAAACAGGTTGCAAGTTTAATGCAGGCAGTAGGAGAAGCCTATGTCCGCGAGTTTGAAGATATAGAAAAGGACCTGAGAAAGTCCAGGCCCCTGGGAGTTGTATAATGTCAGCTTCGGGTTTTACGTCTGCTCCTATAAGGGAGGTTTTCTGTTCTGTTCAGGGAGAGGGTCCGTATGTTGGAATAAGGCAGGCTTTTGTCCGCTTTTCTGGCTGCAACCTCAATTGCAATTATTGTGATACGGACTTTGCAAACCCGGGAACCTGTGATTATGAGCAGGTGGAAGGGAGCGGCAACTTTGAGAAAATCAAAAATCCTGTAAGTATCGACCAGCTGGAAGCTATACTGCAGCCTTTCAAAAAGCTCCATTCAGTCTCCCTGACCGGAGGAGAGCCTCTCCTGTATGCGGATTTCATAGAAAGGCTGAATGTTGCCTCGCCGCTTTACCTTGAATCCAATATGACACTGCCCGAACAGGCCGGAAAACTGACTGAAAAGGTTACTTATGTGTCAGGAGATTTCAAACTTCCCGAATCGCTTTGGGGTATCGGGCCTGAAGCCCGAGAAGCACACCTGGAAAACACAATAGAATGTTTCAGGCTCCTGAGAAAAAACCATTCAAGGGATTGCTTTTGCAAGATTGTGGTAGACAGGAATACGGAATTAGAAACCGTAAATCCGGCCGTAGAGGCCATAGCTCCTTACGTATCCTGTGTAGTTCTCCAGCCTGAAACCCCGATTGGCCGTGACCCGATGAATTCGGGATTTATACAGGCATCCGTGCAGAACATTATGGAGCTGCAGAAGAGCCTGCTTGAAATCATAGACACACGAATTATCCCCCAGACCCACAGGATGTGGGGTTGCTTATAATCGGAATTAAGGAGAATAAAAAGAGCATTAAAGTGAGAAAGATATTCTTGAAAGGAATGCTCAATTGAAACGGGTGTATGACCAAATGGCAAAAATGAGATTGGGAGTTATTGATTATATCGACAGTGCCCATTACCTTCCAGGGCACGGAAAATGCGGAAGAGTACACGGCCATACATATAAAATCGAGGTCGTAATAGAAGGAGAGGTCAGGGAAAATGGGATGGTGATCGACTTTTACGACCTGAAGAAGGGAGTCAAGGAAACCCTGGAAGAATATGACCATATTCTGTTAAACGATATCCTTGAATTCCCCAGTTCCGAATACCTGTGCCAGCATATTCACTCTCGCCTTCTGGAAAGATTCAGCTTTCCCCTGATGGTCAAGGTCTGGGAAGGTGAAGGCAAATGGTGCGAAATGGGCAATTTCTCGGAATGAGCAGATCTGATAACATTTATTGTGAGGATGTTTATTCTGAGAATACTTATGATTACTTACGTTTTATCCCGAAAATTCATCGGGAAATAAATTTATTAGATGCAAATAAATTCATTGAGATATAAATAAAATTTACTGAGATATAGTATTCACTGAGAAGCCTGTAATACCATGCTGGGCTTTTATATAATTAGAGAAATTTTAATACATAATAATTAAATTCTAAAAGGCAGGAACTCCGGGGAGGTATCTTAAAGTTCTCCGGAATTCCAGAGAAATTCCACAATGTATATCAAGGGGCGCATCATAGGATGGGTTAGACATCCTGAAACTGCCCTGTACTGAGGTTCTGCTGTACTTTTAAACTCCGAACGGAGGAGAACACCTTTGCCAGAAGAAAACAATCTTATAAGTGATATAGACAGCCCTAAATTTGAAGAGGAGCTCCTGAGAAAGATTGCCGAACATCCCTGCTACGACAGGAAAGCCCAGCACAAATACGGGAGAATTCACCTGGCTGTGGCTCCGTCATGCAATATCCAGTGTAACTTCTGCGTTCGGGAATTCGATTGCGTAAATGAGAGCCGCCCAGGGGTTACGAGTAAGGTTCTTACTCCGCAGGAAGCCCTTGAAAAAACAAAGGAGGTCCTGACAGACTACCCTTTCATCAAGGTTGTCGGGATTGCAGGCCCTGGCGATCCTCTGGCCAATAAAGAGACCTTTGAAACCTTTGAACTGATAAAAAAAGAGTTTCCTGAACTCACACTCTGTATGAGTACAAACGGACTCCTGCTTCCCGAAAAGCTGGAAGATATCCTGCGCGTGGGAGTTTCCACATTAACGGTGACGATAAACGCAATCGACCCCGAGATCCAGGCAAAAATCGTGGATCATATAATGTATCATGGAAAGATTTACAGGGGAGTCGAAGCCGCAGAGATCCAGATAAAGAACCAGCTTGAGGGCGTCAAAGCGGCTGTCGAGGCAGGAGTGGTTATCAAGGTCAACACTGTGCTCGTCCCGGGCGTTAATGACAAACACGTAGTTGAGATTGCCAGAAAACTCAACGAACTCGGTGTCTACATAATGAATATCATGCCCCTTATCAACCAGGGAGCCTTTGCAAACATTGAGCCGCCCACTGCAGAAGAGCGAAAAGCTGTCCAGCAGGCGTGCGAACCTTATGTTCTGCAAATGCGCCACTGCAGGCAGTGCAGAGCTGATGCTTACGGACTTCTTGCTCAGGATATGTCACAGATGAGTGAGGAGCGCAGAAAGCTTGTAAAAATCCAGACAAAAGAGGATATTGAAAGAGCAAGAGAGATCCTTAAGGAAGACGGGAAAGAAGAGGCTTGAAAAGAGAAAGTATTAAGATAGAATTTTCGCCAGTAGCTAAGGATATCTAGCCAGTAGCTATAAGAATATCTCACCAGTAATGTCTTTAATTTTTAGCTCTGGAATTGAAAAAAGCTTCTAAATCCGAATTCTGGATCAGAAACCTGAAAGGCGGAGTATTCCTACTCCACTTCTCAGATCTGTTTTAAAAACATACTTAAAATTGTATTTAAAAGCGTTACTCGATTGTGATTGCGCTGTTAGGGCAGGTGTCTTCGCAGGCACCGCAGTCAAGGCATTCACTTTCATCTACAACTGCAATATCATCGTCATTGAGAGAAATTGCAGCTGCTGGGCATTCGTCTACGCAGCTTCCACAGCCTGTACAGGAATCGGCATTAATTTTTGCTACCATGTTTTTCACTCCATATTTAGCAGTAAGAGATTTGTATATATTTGAAAAGATATTAAGTAGCCTGAATAGTATAGAAGAACTTAATAAAAACCTGTCGCTTCTTTTCTGAGAAACAAAGAAAAAAATAGATAAAGGATAAACTGAATAGGTACTCACCAAAATATCTCAGGACATCTTCTACA
>CAZSVY010000098.1:0-12643 GCA_964610495.1 uncultured Methanosarcinales archaeon | reverse complement strand
TGCCCTTGACCGTAGATTCCGGGAGTTTTATGGAAAGCTTCACGTGCCCTACAAATTCAGGATTAATTTCCCGAACTTTGTCCTGAATGGTCTGGAGGCTCTCTTTTACAAAATGTACGCTTTCCTCAGGATTGAGATCTCCCGGCCCAAGGGTATAGAGAGCTGAGTAAGCTGAAACTTCAGAAAGTTCAATGGAATTTTTCTTTTCTTCGGAAGGCTTTTTAAACCCTCGCACAGCGAGATGCAGAAACAGCTTTTCGAACTGCTCATCTTCATGTTTTGCCGAGAATTTCAGGATCCGGGCTTCGGGATTCATTTCACGGAGCATTTTCTCAGCGGCCAGAACAGTTTCTGCAGGCGTTATGTCGATCTTGTTTATGCAGAGGATTTCGGCTTCCTTTATCTGAATCTCAATAAACCTTGGAATCTCTTTTGCTTCGGTCCCGAAACGGCCAGGATCTACAAGCGTTACTACCGGGGCAAAGGAGAGTTCGGAGAGTCCCATTGTTTCTATTTCTTCCCTTATCTGCCCCGGGAAGGCGATCCCTGTCGGCTCGATAATAACAATATCAGGTGCAAACTCTTCCTCAAGGGTCTGAAGGGTATATTGCATGCTTATCCTGAGTGTGCAGCAGATGCAGCCGCTTGTAAGTTCCTCAGTTACAATGCCAGGGCTTGTAAGAATATCCCCATCAAGCCCGATCTCCCCGATTTCATTTACAATGATTGCAGTTTTCTTCCCTGCATTACTGAGCTGCCTGCTGATTCTCAGTATAGTGGTTGTTTTCCCGCTTCCGAGAAAACCTCCTATAATCATGACTTTCATGTCTCTCTCCTTTTTTCGTGCAATAAAACTGTTTTTTAGACGGTTTGAGGTGTATAATCTATTTAATGATATATATAAAATTGGCAGTGCCACCCGAGTTCCGCTTCGGGAGCCCGGGTCCGTTTCGCTCACTTCGTTCGCTCAAGCGGGGTACTTCATAAATAAAAGTCTGAGCTTTGCCTCCCGAATCCCGTCTCGCCCGAATTCCGTCTCGGGAGGACGGTCCAAACTGTGCTCTAAAAAGATGCAGTGCGCTGTCCTTTTCGTTGCGCTCCGCTCTAGAGGGCTAATTTATAAATAAGAGGAACGGTTTTCAACTCATTGATGAGAACTAATTTAGGAAGTCTTAGCTTTTCCTTTTGAACCGCTCATATAGATCGAAAGTATGTGGCTAGAATCTGAGAGAATCCAAGTGGAATTCAAAAAAGACAGGTCTGGATTCGATTCTTTTCCGTAGCAAGAGAGGCTGGTCTGAGATATGAGGTAATTTGAAAGGAAGGCCGGTGATATTTAATACTATTGAAAATAGATTGCGTTCTCATCCAAGAACCTGGAAGTTCCGAACGGCTTTAAGAGATTTTATTTATCTGGGAAGAGATACTGAGGTACAGGACTCACGGGTTGCGAGTTTTGATTGATTCTCTTTCCGTTTTATCCCTTTACTTGTGGAGTAGATATTAACTAGTGGGGTGTTAAAGGGATGAGAACGCAATTCATACTACGCACTCACAGTATATAATATTTTTAACACCTAATGTTATTTTATCTTCAGTATGTTAACATATCATTATAACATTAGTCCACTATTTTAACATTATATCATTGCTATAACATTATCTCATGCCTGTATAAGCTGGCTCTTGCGCCCCTTTTATCTTTCCAGGCTTGAAGTTTGATCGACGTCTCAGTGTGAATACTGTTCTTCAGGGTATATGTGTGAAAAAAATCAGTTTTACCGAAGAAATGAAAATATCTATCGAGCTGAATTTCAGGTTTGAGGGGACAAATTTAAGGCAAGACAGGGAAACTTTTTCTTCCGGTTCTGAATTGGTGAACAACCTAAATTATATCAACAGAATATTTTATATATCGCTTAGTAAAGATGAGAAGTGGTGTTTTCGGTCAAGCCTTTTTTAAAAGGGTTGTGATTTATATATCCCTTAGTAAAGATGAGAGGTGGCGTTTTCGGTCAAGCCTTTTTTAAAAGAGTTGTGATTTATATATCCCTTAGTAAAGATGAGATGAAAGGCCGGTGCTCAGAAAAATAATCACTTTAAATCGCATTAAATCACTTTAAATAACCTTGTAATTACTCTATAATTACTTTGTAGTAATTTATACTGGTTTGTAATCCTGTATGACCTATTATAGTCACATGATAGCCACTTTGTAATCACTCTCAGGAGCATTTGCATGCAAAGTAAATCAATAACGCCGGAAATGAAAGCTTTCCTTATTTCCATAGGTTCAGTTTCCATAGATCCTTCACTTATCCCGCGGGCTCGGGGTTCTACTGCGGGTCCGGGGGCAGGTACAGGTTCGGTTTTCTTCAGGTCGGGAGAAAGGCGGGTAAGGCTCGGCATAAAAAAAGACTCTCCGCTTTCAATTCTGAAGGTTGAAGGCGAAGGAAATGTTGCGCTTTTCTATGAGGGAGAAGAACTTATGCGGGGGAAACTTGAGCCTGCTCCTGCCCATTGCCCTGACCAGGCTTTTATAACTCTTTGCGAGAGGTGCATATTTGACTGCAAATACTGTCCTGTGCCCAAATTGCAGGGGCACGTTAAGAGTGAAGAGGAAGTCCTGGGCATAATTGATGAGGTGTTACGGACAGGAAATCTAAAAGCTATTTCTCTTACCTCAGGCGTTGAAACCTCAATCGAAGGAGAGGTGGAGCGTGTGCTCAAATTGCTTCCTGCTCTCAAAAAGTACAATGTTCCTGTTGGAGTTTCGGTGTATCCTACAGAAGGCTGTTCCAGAAAGTTTTATGAGGCAGGGGTTTCCGAAGTCAAGTACAATGTTGAAACTATGGACAGGAAGATCTTCAAAAAAGTTTGCGGGGATCTTTCTATTGACTATATTCTGGATCGACTGAAAGAAGCTGTGGATATTTTCGGAAAAAACCGGGTTTTCAGTAATTTTATAATAGGGCTTGGAGAAAGTGACGATTCTGTCAGGGATGGAATCGAGACTCTTGCAAAAATGGGGGTAATTCCTGTCCTGCGGCCGGTAAACCCGCACCCTCTCAGGGCTGGAGACTGTTTTACGGAGCGTCCGTCTCCTGAGCGCCTCTTGAAGCTCGCAAAGCTTGAAGCCAGGATTCTCAAGGAGTACGGGCTCGATCCGGGGCTTGCAAAGACCATGTGCCTGAAATGTACAGGCTGCGACCTTGTTCCCTTTGTTGACCTCTAACCCCGAACTCTCGCCTTATTTTTTCTTATAAAAGTTTAATTTTCTTTAAAGTTTTCCCCATTTTCTAGCTTCAGTTTTCGCTATTTTAGGGTATATTTTAATTTTTGATTTTTGATTTTAATTCAAAAAGTTACTTTGTTCACACTATTTTAGTTGTATAGAATTACTTATATGGGGCTATTTTACGTACTACAACTCTTTCAGAAGCTTCTAACATTCCTTTTAATTTTTTGAATCCGTTCGATTTTCCTTGAAGAGGGACCCCTTTATTTCCACTGGAGACTTCTTCGGGTTAATTTTTTTTACTATCAGTGTTTCTTTCCTTTCTCTTTTCTTTGCTTCCTTTCTATATACTCTTAACTTAATCTTCATTTAACCTTTAACTCTTAATCAATTGCTGATCAACAATTGATCAACTATTCTTCAATTATCCTTCAATTTATCTCTAAAATTTATATCTTTATGCCAGGAGGTTTCTCTTTCCCTTTTTGATGCGATTGTTATAGTTTCTCAAGTATTTTTCCACACCAATTCTACGTTTTGTAATCTATTTCTAATCTGTTCATTGTCTGCTTATAATCTGTTTATTGTTTGCTTATAATCCTCTTACTGTACTCAATATTTGTTCTCTTAGTCGCATTCACTCTCATCTTTTTATTTTCTTCCCTGAGAGCTTCAGTACCCCCTTATTTCCACTGGAATCTACGGGTTAACAGTCTGTTTTCCGTGGAATATATACATAAATCTCAGTTTTACTCAAGGTTTTTCCAGCAAATACCGAAAATATTTCAAAAAAAGTTCATGTTGTTTAAGAAAACACTTATTCCTATTCTATATTTTCTTTATTTTATTCTTTTATCCTTTTATTATTCATATATCTGCATATCGCGCTTGAAGTGATTTTTGAAGTGACTTGCTCTTAAAGTAATGCTCTTGAAAGCTCTTTATTAAAATTACAACTTTAAAGGCCATATGATTAAAGAAGAAAATATAAACTGCGAATCAAGAAAGATAACTCAGAAAATAAGACTGATCCTTAAGGAATTTTAAACGGAAACTTTAAAGATATTGATTTTAGAAAAGAAGAATAAATTATGAGATACTATACTCTAAGGTTAGCGGTTTCAAAATAAGGAAACAAAGAAAAACAAGAAAATAAAGAATATAAAGAAAACAAATTCAGTAAAGAATAAGGAAAACAAATTCAGAGATGGGAGTAGAATTCTGAAAAACAGTAACCGGATAAGAGATTTTAACTAAATCTGAGTGAATTCGGGACATGGGATTTAAGGCTTTTGGCCTGAGGCTGTTTCTTTTTTCTAAAACTTAAGATTTACTCAGGCCAGTATCTATTCTTTATGCTTCTGCCAGTATCTATTCTTTATGCTTCTTATTCCTTCTTTATATTTATGAAGGGCCCTGTCACTATAAAAAAAATTATAACCCTTTCATTTCCACTGGAAAAAATTAAATCGACTCTCTCTGATCTTATTCTTTCTGTCCGACTTTAAATCCGGCTTTTTCCGTCCGATTTTAAATTTCGTTTTTAAGTTTTCACATCAGGTTTTCTAACCTTAAGGCTTACCTGCCCAATTTCGACAATTCTTCCGCGCTTACGCCTTCGTGGACTACTTTTGCAATTCTCCGGACAAGGCCTACGGGGTCCTGAGCCTGGAAAACATTTCTTCCTATGGCAACGCCCCGTCCTCCGGATTCGAGAGATCCTTCGATCATTTCTAGCAGTTCCTGTTCGGATTCCATTTTCGGGCCGCCTGCTATGATTACAGGGACAGGGCATCCGTCAACTACTTCTTTAAATGTTTCAGGGCTTCCGGTATAGTTTGTCTTGACTATATCGGCCCCAAGTTCGGCTCCGATTCGGGCTGCATGTTTTACGACATCGACATCATATTCAGAGCGAACTTTTTTTCCTCGCGGGTACATCATGGCAAGGAGTGGAATTCCCCATTCGTCGCACTTTCCTGCCACATAGCCCAGTCCCTTCAGCATCTCGTACTCGTCTTCAGCCCCGATGTTTATATGAACTGATACCGCATCGGCTCCGACTTTTATAGCTTCTTCTACGGTTGTTACCAGAACTTTATGATTCGGGTCAAGGGAAAGGGAAGTTGAAGCTGACAGGTGGATTATCAGACCCACATCATGCCCGTATCCCCGGTGTCCATGTTTGGCAAGCCCCATATGCCCGAGCACAGCGTTTGCCCCACCTTCTGCGACCCTGTTTACAGCTTCCTGAAGGTTTTTAAGCCCATCAATTGGACCTGCACCAACTCCGTGGTCCATAGGAATAATAATCGCATTACCGGTATTCCGATTGAAAATTCGCTCCATCCTTATGGATTTACCTATAGTGTTCATAGGCTGTCATATTGCAGATTAGATGATATATACTTTATCGGCATATTTTCCTGAGGATATCTGATCAGTATTTATTTGCTCTGGAGGAATCGTTTTAATGAACCGGCAGCTAAAAAGCTTAAAAAGAGTTTAAAATGGTTAGAAAAACTTAAATAATTTAAAAGAGTTTAGAAAAAACTTAAAAAAAGCTTTTTTAAGAATTTATTTTGTATTTTCGTTCTGATAGACCCCTGAATAACCTTTTTCTACTTCTGCGTCCAGGGTATAAAATAAAAGCTGCATAATTCGAGCATCTTTTTTCAGTCTAAAGCCTGCCGCATTGTAAACTACCAGCATTGACTCGCTGCGTCCCCTGTATCCAGCATCCCATACTGCAGTTTCAAGGGTAGCCCCGCACCGAATAAGGGTTGACCGCGGTTTCGCGATTGCAGCCAGGTTCATGGGAATATTTACGATCTCATTGAAAAGTACCTTATAAATTCCCTCTGGCAGGTGAATCCAGCCATCACTCCCGAATTCAAGGTTTTTCCCATCTGGGAGCTTTCTCTCAGAATTATCAAAATCCACAGCTCCGGGACCTTCTATTGTCTTTATCTCTTTCAGGGTGAGTTCAAGCCCGTTAGGCTGGATCTGGGTTTCTATATCAACGGCATTTTCGAGCAAAGGAGGCTTTGCCTGTATAAGTTTTCTCAGTTCGGTGCTGGATAGAAGCGTCATCGAAACTGTAATTGCAAAGATTCTTTATTACAGTTTCGGATTCCATTCCCCGGACTTAATCATTTTTTGATTTTCCTTTTTATCACAATTATTAATATCATTATCTTTATTATTTTAGACAAGTATTTATGAAAAGGTTTATTGTTTTCAGGTAAGTAACCATTACCTGTCAAGATTTTGATATTAATGCTCAATTGTGTTTAATAAAGGGCTTACGAGAGGCTTCTAATGATGGCAAAAAGATCTACCGTATGCGGGATTGTTTCTGTGTTTTTCATATTTCTGTTAACAGGCTGTGCCCTGGCTGCCACGGACAACACGTGGGATCTATCCACAAAAGAGAATTCATGGAATTGCTCCCAGGAAATTTTAGTTACTGAGAACGCCGGCAAGACCCTGCAAGGATACCCTGTCCCTGTGGGTTTGAACTCTTCTAATTTTAATTTTTCAGAAGCAAAAAGTGATGGCTCAGACATTCGATTCTCCTCAGGCGATAGAACGCTCAATTACTGGATTGAGACCTGGGACCCTGAAAATGAGGAAGCCCTTATCTGGGTCAGGCTTCCCTCCCTCCCTGCTAACAAGACTGGTAAAATCCTCATGAGGTACGGGAACCCTGGGGTTGAAGCTGTGAGCAGTGGAGAAAGGACATTTGACTTTTTTGATAATTTCGAGGGCAGTAACCTCAACGAGCTTGATTGGAGCACTGAAAGTGCAGGAGGAGGCCTGGTCGAGGTTAAAAACGGGATCTGTAATGTTGCAGCTCCAAAGGTTCATGCTTACGACTCCTCTACGATCTACAGCAAAGACCGTTTTGAGATCAATTCTATGTTTGTGGTCAAAAGGATGAAAGTAACCACAGGTGCGGACAACAGAGGGCCTGTGTTGCGGCAGGGTTTCGTAGACCAGATAGACAGCAGAAAAAACGAAATCAAACATGAGACCGAGCTTGCCAATGAAAGCCGTGTGGACCTGGAAACAACTTACAGGAAGCAAAAGAATACTCTCTATGATATCACTGATGTTAATGTTCCTGAAGGGGAATGGTATGTCTCAGGAATTGCCTGGTATGAGGAGAACGATACTCGCAAAGTGTCCTGGTTTAAAAACGGTGTGAGGGACTTGAGAATGGATTTCGCCTCAAATGATTACATTACCAATTTCCCAATGCATGTTTATCTCTATGCCGCTTCCTACAAGGACTCCTCAAAGAATACAGGCTATATGTCAGTCGATTACGTACTGGTTCGGAAGTTTGTCGGAACCGAACCCACGGTCAGGATTATTTCGGCTCAGGGGGAAAGTAAAGTTTCTCCAGAAGGCGTCTCTGAAAATAATTCTGGAAACCTTTCTGAAACTAATTCTGGAAGCGTCTCTGAAAATAATTCTGAAAATATTTCCGGGCCCGAGATTAATTCTCAATCGGGAGCTCTATCTGAGCCTCAAACTATGCCCGGATCGGAGCTGAGTTCCGAAACTTCCACCCCCGAGGGAGCTGCACAGGCGCAGGAAAACCTTAGCCAGAATGAGACCGGTGCCCCGGAAATCCCATTCCCTGAGTACGATGTCGGGATTTCCGGAATCAGGCTCTCTTCCCCATACAGCTTTGATTTCCCTGTCATTGTAAAGGAGCTTAACTCTTCAGGCACGGATACGATTTTCCTCACCGTGGACAGCAGGGACGTATGGCAGTACGAGCGTTTTGTAAAAATGGCCCATGAAGAAGGAATTTCAGTACATGCCGTGCTCCTGGAAGACGTAAATTGCACAGAAAAAGGAGCTGAGGGTACCTGCCAGGATTCCCTTAATACGGTACTTGGTTATAACGAAAAGTCTCTTGCCCCCTTTGACGGCATCGCTATACACGTAAACTCTTCTGCCGGGGAAGGCTCTGAGGAAAATGCAATCGATTACAGAACGTTGTTTGAAACGGCCAATAGAGAGGCCGAAGAAAACGTATCCATCTCAGCAAGCCTCCCGCTTAATTATACCGCATCGAAAATCGAAGAAATCGCTCCTTTTGTCGATTCCTTTATTATCAGGGCTTACCCCTCGGAAACTGAAGGGCTTAACTCCGTGCCAGGCATTGTTGATGCCGTTGCCCTTGAGATGGGGGAGATAAGAGGCGCAGGTTCAAAAGGAATAATCGAAATCTCTGTGGAAGAGGGTTTTAAAGATAAATTTTCAGTACAGGAACTTTTTGCCGGCCTCGCAGATTATTATTCAGGTGATTCGGCTTTCCTGGGAGTCTCGACTTTCAATTACGATACTTATACAGCATTGCCTCGAACAGAGCCCGACGAGAAGGAGTCTCCGATTCCCGGATTCAAGGCCCTCCCGGTACTTCTTGCAGGGCTTGGAGCCTTCGCCCTTTTGAAAATAAAGAAAAATTAAAGTAGAAAAGAATTAATTAAATAGAAATTAAATTAGAAAGAAATTAAATAACAGAAATAAATTAAGAGAAATTAAATTAAATTAAATAGGAATAAATTAAAGCTGAGATAAAGAGCGTGGGAAAGCTGAAAAAAGAATAATCCTCTCTTTCCCTTTTCATTTTCTTTCCCTTTTCCTTTTTCCCTCCTCTCTCCCTTTCTCTTTTTTGTTCTCTTTTTCCCTTTCTCGGTCGAACTTTCGGGGCGAACTTACTTACTTTTTTGTACAAGAGAAACATTTTTATGCTGATTGCTCGTTTATACTTTTGTTTACTTTTGTTTGAAATTCTAACTTTTTAAACGTTTTAACGGGGGTTCTAGCATTAAAATTCTTGGATTGGTGGGTAGTCCTAATATCGATGGAAATACTGCAAAGCTTGTAAATGCAATTCTTGACGGAGCTGCCGAAAACGGCGCAGAAAAAGTAATTTATAATCTGGATTCTTTAAATATTAAAGGCTGTGATGCCTGCTGCAGATGCCAGGAATCAGGCTGCTGTCTCATAGACGATGATATGCAGAAACTTTATGAGGATATCCAGACTGCAGACACTGTTGTACTCGGCTCTCCTGTTTATATGTGGCAGATGACTGCCCAGACTAAACTCTTAATTGACCGCCTGACAGCCTTCTTAAAACCTGATTTTTCGAGCAGGCTTGATAATAAGAAACTTATCCTTGTCTTTTCCCAGGGCAGTTCGGACAGGGATGCCTTCAAACCGTACTTTGAATACACATCCGGCCTTCTCTACTATCTCGGTTTTGATGTCCTTGAAACCGTCATTGCGGCAGGCACGGATAAGCTTGAAGTTTCCTTCAGGCCCAGGCTGCTTGAGAAAGCAAGAGAGCTCGGAAAATTGGTCTCGACTCCTCATCTGTCTGGTCCTGAGTTCAGAAGAGCCGAGTCAAGCCTGACCCCACTCCTTTAATTTCTTCCTTTTTATTTCTTTTTATTTCTTTTTATTTCTTTTTTATTTCCTGCTCTTACTTCCTTAAATCTACTTCTACTTCCTTAAATCTACTTTTATTTCTTTAAACCTGCTTTCACTTTTTTAAATTTATTTTCCCTCTTTCAAACCTCCAGGAACTCCTCCGGATATTCCACAACCCCACCTGCTCCTTCAAGCGCCCCTTTCTTCAGTTCCAGTGCCATAAACGCTTCAACCGGTGCGCCGAAAGGATCTCTTACTCCCCACTTATTTGCCGGTTTAAACCCGAATTTCGGATAATATTCAGGGTGCCCAAGGACAATAACAGAATTGTATCCCAGCCGTTGGCAGGCTTTGAGCCCTTCCTTTATAAGTTCGCCTCCTATACCCTGCTTCTGGAACTCAGGCAAAACTGCAACCGGGGCAAGTGAAATCGTTTCTTTTTCTTCTCCATTTCCTGATTTGATTACTACAGGGAAAAAGAGAATATGGCTAGCTATTCTCCCGTCAAGTTCAGCTACAAGCGAAAGTTCGGGAATGAACTTCGGGTTTTTCCTGAGGCTTTCAACAAGTTTTCCTTCAGCAGGCTGCCCGAAGGCAAGGTCGTTTACTTCGGTTATTGCCTGATAATCGGAGGGGGTCTCGGATCAGATTTTAAGAGGCATCTATAAATCTTCCTGTATATTTTTTAAGCAAGCTTTCTTCTTTTTGTAATTTCTTATAATTAACCATTTATTTGTTCCTGTCATTCATCCAAAAATATAGATATTTTTGTTTTACAGCAAAAAGTATCTTGAATCTAAGACTCTAAAAAACTCTAAACAATTCTGAAAATCTTTTATCTAGTTAAGGAGCGATGTTCTCCTCCTCGTAGAGTTTATATGTTTAATGTATTCATTTAAAGAAAGTTTAAGGAAAATCAATTATCTTAATTCTTAATTTTATCCCTTCCCCAGCCTTTCCCTATAAAATCTGTAAAACGGAGTCCGGTCATGATCCCCCTTTTCAGTGCAGGAAAAATCGCACTTGGAAGCATTAAAAGTGCAAAGCTGCGTTCAACCCTTACCGTGCTTGGAATTGTCATAGGAGTTGCAGCCGTAATTGCAAATGTGTCCCTCGGGGCAAGTTTCAACCAGCATTTTACGAATGAAGTGACCAATTTAGGGTCGAACTTCATCTTCATTCAGGGAATGCAACCCAAGCTTTTTTACGACAATGAGCTGAAGCTCGTTGAGAACACTCCCGGAATCTCGGGAGTTTCACCTTTGAAGTCACAAACGGCGGAAGTCACGTACATGTCCGAAACCAAAAATATCATGGTCAGCGGCGTCGGGAAATCCTATGATGAGGTGGCAAATACAAAGCTTCAAAAGGGGACCTTTATCAACGACAATGACGGGTACGTTGCGGTTATCGGGCACAAAGTTGCAAACGAGAAGTTCGACCGGAATATTTCGGCCCGGAACTCCATAAACATAACCTTCAGGGTAGGGGAAGAAGAAAAAGTTACAAAGACCTTTAAAGTCAAGGCAATAATCCAGAATCCGGAAAACACTGTTATCCAGGCGTACGACGATAACGAGGCTGTGCTTATCCCGATCGATGTCATGAACGAGATTCTCGGCGAAAAAGACTACGGCGGGGTTTTTGCAATGGCTGAAGATCCTGCAGCAATTCAGGAGACCTCGGATGAAGTAGACGAGCGCCTTGGCCGAAGCTTCGGGATTTCTGAGAGGGCACTTGCAGATAAAGAGGCCCGCCCTTATGTTCTCATCAATCAGGCTGAGATTTTAAAACAAACGGATATGATGGCGGCAGCTCTCAGTTCCTTCCTGACGACCGTTGCGCTGATCTCTCTGCTGGTCGGCTCGATCGGGATAATGAATATTATGCTCGTAAGCGTGACTGAAAGGACAAGGGAGATAGGAGTGCTTAAATCCCTCGGATTCACAGGCTTTGATATTCTTTTCCTTTTCATGATCGAGTCAATCCTGCTCGGAGTTTTCGGAGGCATTCTCGGAAGTACAGTAGGAATTGCAGGTGCGTACAGCGTTGAAACCTTCCTCAAATTGCCTGTAGTATTTCCTTCCAGCCTTATAGCAGCCGGATTCTTTGTGGCTGTAATCGTAGGCTTTGTCTCAGGGGTCTACCCGGCAAGAAAAGCCGCAAAAATGGAACCTGTGGATTCGCTCAGGCACGAATAAATCCCGAACGAGTAACTCCCGAGTTCCGTCTTGCCCGAATTCCGCTTCGGGAGCACGGGTCCGTTTCACTCGTTTCGCTCGCTCAAGCGGAATAAAAAATAGAGAGTCAAAGAAATCAAGCAAATAAGAAAGGTGTTTTTCACGGGTATAGAGTCCAAGCGGGTTAAATGAAAATATTTACCTTCATGAAAGTGGTTTTACTGGAAAAATAGCTTGAAAACCACGAAGATCAGGATAAATAGCCCGACCCCTATCTGGATGAGAATTTTTCCACGCTCAATGGGCTCTTTTTTGGCTCTAACCGCTCCGTAGAAGACCTGCCCAAATCCTATTCCTGCGGGAAAAACTAATGGCCACAGGTAGATACCGCTTTGCAGGTTTCCTGTTGCGTACTGATAAAAGAGAACGAAGCCTAGCATATTGAGAGTCCAGCCGAGGGAAGCAAGCCACTCTCCTAATTTAGTTACGGATTCCATAGCTGTAGCAAAGAAAAACATTCCCAATACTATCAGATAGAACGGCAGCGTAAACTTTCCAAGGCTAATTTGTTTAGAAACTATAACCGCAAAGACCGCCACAAGAAGTAAAAGGATAAGTACAGCCGTTATTATACTGTAGTCCTTTCCTTTTTCCAGGTTTTCTTCCATGCCGCCCCAAACTAACAGGTTTTATTCCTGAAACATTATTTATATTAAATATTATATAATTTTTTGTAATTATATCCTTAATTTGATTCTCTTACCTGTAA
>CAZSVY010000097.1:0-4323 GCA_964610495.1 uncultured Methanosarcinales archaeon | reverse complement strand
GAAACTCACTTTTCAGGTAGTTTTCAGGGTTCGGAGACTTCTTTTGGCCTTTCTGTGGATTTCTGGATCTCATCCAGAAGCTGGTCTTCGGTTTTGCCTCTTATTTCAATTCCGAGTCTCTGGGCGGTTTCCTGTACCTTGCTCTTTGGAACTGCGGGCTCCTTTAAGGATTTCTCAAATTCCTTCAGGTTTAGCTCCGATTCTTTCTGGGCCTTTTTAAATTCTCCCATTGAACTTCCCATGGACCTGGCAAGTTCAGGAAGTTTGGCTGCCCCAAAAAGGAGTACAATTACTCCAAAAATCATTAAGAGTTCATTTGTGCCTATCATGGCTTGACCTCAACTGTCGTTTTCTTAGATAAATATAATTTAAAAGGTAATAATGATCTGAAAATTGCAAATATCTCTAAGTTAAGCTAAGATTTTTTATGCTATATAAAGCTTCTATTTTTATTTATTATTTTAGATATTTTATATATTTAACTCTTTTTATTTCGTTTTTTTCTTTCAGTCTATCTCCCTGGATTTGTCTCCTTAAATCTATCTTTTTTATCCTAGCTCGATCCCGGTATTTCAGCTTTTCCGGGGCTCTTCCTGTCCAGGGGTAGATTTTCCGGTTTCCGGCGCATTTTCCAGGTCTGTACCTGTTTTCAGATCTGTATCGGTTTTTATTTCTTTACTGCTGCCTGGAATGTCTTTCTGTTCCTTCTCTTTCCCTGGAACGTCTTTCTGTTCCTTCTCTTTCTCTTTTTCCGCGGGAGTAGCCGTGTTCCCGGCCTTTCGGGTGTAGGCATCGAATTGAGTGAGCTCAAGCTCAGCAGCGCGCTGTGCTTTTTTAAATTCCCCCATTGCACCTCCTAAAGACCGTGCAAGCCCAGGAAGCTTCTGGGGCCCAAAGAGGAAGAGAGCAGCAACGATGATTGCTATCAATTCCGCGGTACCTATCATTGCTGGTTATTATCAACAATCAAATATAAAAGTTCTTGTAAAAAGATCGGTGGACTGGCTCAATTTTGAAATTTCTTAGAATGGCTCGCATTTTAAAAAGAAAGAACGAAATTAAATCGACTAAGTAACCCTCAAAATAGCCGGACCACCAGAAGGCTGAACTCAAACAGGACTCCCAGTAAAAGCGCTACAACAATCTGGGCAATAAAAGTCGGGTCAGGGGAAAGGAATAGCGAAATTGCCATAATCGCACTGTAGACCAGTACTCTCTGCTTTTTGAGGGTCTGGTACTCTACAAGCCCCATCTTCACGGCAAAGACCACAAGCAGGGGGAGCTGGAATACAATTCCGAAACCTGCCAGGATTGTTGTTATGGCTGAGAGGGTATCCTGGACGGAAAGCTGGGCTGTAGCCATATCGCCTGAGTAAAAGAGAATGTATTTGAACATCACAGGCAGGACGATAAAGTAACCTACAGCGGTCCCGAAGAGGAAAAGCAGGAAAGATGCCGGAATTACCTTGAGGAAAAAACGCCTCTCATGCGGATAAAGCCCCTTGCCTGCAAACCTGTAAAGCTGGTAGAAGAGTTGCGGAATCGAGATTGCAAGGGCAAAGACCAGGCACAGTTTGAGGCGAGCAAAGGTCCATTCGAGGGGAGAGTACGCTGTCATGTAAAGGTCAGTACTTATAAATTCCTCCCACATAAGCAGCATCCCTTTTGCCGAAAATGGGAAAGCGAGAATTATTCCGAGGAAGAGCCAGATTAAAACGATTGCCAGCCGGTTCCTTAGCTCGAACAGGTGGGCCATAATGGGTTCTTCGATATCTCCCGGGACACCGGAGGTGTACGAATTCACTCCTGATGCTTTTCCGGTAGAAGTTGTTGTTCCGTTGCCTGTATGCTGTGAGTCCATTTTTTTCAGCTCTTAGATGTACCTGGATAAATATATTAATATCGGAACATAATATTAAATGTGAATCTGCAACCTTCTGTAGAAATTCCGATTCTCCGGTGCAGGAGATTTTCGGAACGTGACTTATGATCCCTTTTCACAATATTTTTCTACTATATATTTGCATACCTGATAGCCGCATACCTTATAGCTGTATATCTTAATAGGTGCATACCTGAATGTTTATGGTACCTAAGTCAATATAATATAATCATTTAAGATGACTAATATACCTGATTAAGATAATTTATTTAACCGGGTTATGGCAATTAATATAACTTAATTAAGATAATTTGTATAATATGGTTATCGTAATTAATATAACTTAGTTGAGGAATTTGTTTAATATAGTTATGTAATTAGTACAACTCGATTAAGATAGTTAATATAATCTGATTATAATCTGATGGATTGTATAGATTGTATGATTCGATTAAGATAATTAATATAATATACCTATTATAATTAATATAACTTATTAAGGTAACTGCTATTTCCCGGTTCCCGGTACTTGAACACCATTGTTTCCGTACTCGAACTTTATGGCTCCGTTGATCGAATTTCTCCTGAATGGCTGGCAGTTTCAGGAAAGATTTAAAGGATTCCATGAAAAGAGCCGGACAAATTCAAAGCGAAAAAACAAAATAGGTAAAAAGAAAGTTGATGATAAAAATCACTGCAGCGAATAGATCTCCCTGACCTCTTTGCAGTGAATAAAAGAGTTCCCTTAAATGGGATAAGGAACTTTCTTTTGCTTTTCCGGATAGGTACTCCATATGTCTGAAGCCATTGAAAATCTCAGTGTAATCCTGCTGACCCTGCGAAACAAATTACTTGTGATTGCCGGGGTCCTTATCACAGGCATAATTCTCTCTTTTCAGTTTACCGGGCCACTGATAGAGAGGATGAAAGAAGATCTCCTTCCCGAGGGTGCAAAACTTGTTTATGTTTCCCCTCTGGAAGTGATGATGCTGCAGCTCAAGCTCTCGGTCATAATCGGGCTGCTCATTACCCTGCCTCTTATTGCATTCTATATTTACAGGGCTATTTCGAGGCGGTATTCAGTTCAGGTTCCGATATCGATCGGAAAAGGCCAGTTTGTCGTACTGGGTATAGGTGCTGTCGTCATGTTCATCCTTGGGATTTCGTACGCGTATTTTCTCATGCTGCCCCTTTTCCTCAAGTACCTCTATATGGATGCCGCCAGTTCAGGGGTGACCGCGACTTACTCGATCTTCAAGTTTATCTCGTTCGTAGCCTCAGGCACGGCAATGTTCGGCCTGGTTTTCGAACTTCCGATAGTACTCACCTTCCTTACCCGGAACGGATTTGTAAAATACAGGACTCTTGTGACCTATAGAAAGCATCTTTACGTCCTCATAATGATTATTGCAGCTACTATTACTCCCGGGGCGGACGTGCTCAGCCAGATAATGATTGCCGTGCCCATGGTAATTTTCTTTGAAATAAGCCTGGTGATTGTAAGGATACTTGGAGTGAAAAACAGCCTTTCCAAGCCTGACCCCTCCGCATCTGCAATCGGGATTACGAGAAGGAATTAAAGGAAAGTAAAGCTTAAAGGAGAGTAAGAGCTGAAAAAATGGGAAGAAGAGTAGAAAAATGAGAAGAAGAGCTCAAGAATAAAAATAAGAACTCAATGTTATCAAGCCCACAAAATAGAATAAGCGTCTTTGGAGATTGCGGATGAGAGGTACAGGCGTGTTTGGGGGTGATGTGATGAGGGTTGAGAAAATAACCCAAACACGCCTCTTATCATTCTTTTTACGCACTCGCCTATCAGCTTATTATTCTGTTTTGACAGCATTTAAGATTATCGAAATTACTTTTATAAAACCGTTTTTTTGGCAGTATTATTAAACCATGATTTGTAAGCTGTCGACTGCCAGCAGTCCGGCTATCCTGAGCTTCTTTTCAACAGGCTCAAGAAAGTCTTATTTAACCCAATTCCCTATCTTGAGAGTTATGAAGCCGCAGCATATAAAAGCAAACGCCCAGGTAATTGCCGCATCCGTTATCTACGGGTTTTCAGGAATTCTTTTCATGTATGTAAAGAATATGACCGCAGGGGCTGTTGTATTTTACCAGCTGCTTTTCGGGCTTCTTGCGCTTGCAGGCTATCTGGCAGTTACCGGAAAGCTGTCATGAATCAGACTCCGGGGAAAGCGAAAAACCCTGATGCTTCTTGGAGCCTGGCAGGCAGGCGCAATGCTCTCTTATTATACGGCTGTGAGCTTTACAAATGTCTCGATATCCGTACTTCTGCTTTATACGGCTCCTTTTTATGTTTTGCTGCTCGCCCCCGTCCTCCTGAAAGAAAAACATAGCAGAAAGAGCGTTGCTGCCCTGATTCTTTCTCTTGCGGGTGTAGTAATCGTGATAGGCCCTGAAAACCTTGTTTCCGG
>CAZSVY010000096.1:0-3199 GCA_964610495.1 uncultured Methanosarcinales archaeon | reverse complement strand
GAATCCTGATATCCCACGTTCAGCGGAAAGAATTTGATAACTGGAAGATCGACCACCGGAAAGAATGGCGCAAGGCTTTGGAAAAGATATTGAGAAGAAAGATTTTTAGTTCGGTTTGAAGCCTGACAATGAGAAGATATTTATCAGAAGAAATAGAGAACTAGGAAGTCCTTCAGTGTATTCCTGATTAAAAAGTGTTGTCAAGAAAAACAAATAGCTGCATAAAGTAACGTTGAGAGGTTTTGAGGACTGAAAATTCATTACCTTTTCTTATCTCATCTTCTTATCAGTACATATTAAAGCCAGACCTGAACATAGCAAAGTAATCTTTTTAAAACCAGGAGAATGAAAATGAAAATTTTGCTTATCGGCGGAGGCGGAAGGGAACATGCAATCGCCGAAGGAATCAAGAAAAGCAAGCATAACCCCTCCCTTTATGCGTTAATGGCGAAAAAAAATCCCGGAATTGCCGCCCTCTGTGAGGATTTTCTCCTTGAGAAGGAAACCGAAATTGAAAAAGTCGTCGAGTATGCAAAAGCCAGAAATGTTGAAATGGCTTTCATAGGTCCTGAAGCTCCTCTTGCAGCAGGAGCTGCAGATGCCCTCTGGGAAGCCGGAATTCCGGTTGTAGGGCCTAAAAAAGCCTGTGCAATTATAGAATTTGACAAGGCCTGGGCAAGAAATTTCATGAAAAAACATGGAATTGAAGGCTGCCCTGCCTATGAAGTTTTCACAGAGGAACAACCTGCACACGCTTTCATAGAAAAGCTGGGCGACGTGGCCGTCAAGCCCTCAGGCCTGACAGGGGGCAAAGGCGTAAAAGTTATGGGAGACCAGCTCCCTGACCTCGAAGCTGCCAAAGCCTACACAAGTGAGCTTCTTGAGAAAGGGGCTGTGGTCATCGAGGAACGCTTTATAGGAGAAGAGTTTACGCTTCAGGCCTTTGTGGATGGAGAGAGCCTTGTTTTCTTCCCTGCTGTCCAGGACCACAAAAGAGCTTATGAAGGGGATCTCGGACCCAATACAGGCGGCATGGGCTCATATACCGACGCCGGGGAAATCCTGCCTTTTATGCTACCTGGCGATCTTGAAAAAGCAAAAAAGATTATGCTGAATACCGTAAAGGCACTTTATGAGGAAACTGGAACCGGGTATCAGGGCGTTCTCTATGGCCAGTTCATCCTTACAGCCAGCGGCCCCAATGTTGTCGAGTTCAATGCACGATTCGGTGATCCCGAAGCCATGAACGTGATACCCCTCATTGAAACAGACTTCGTGGAAATTATGTCTGCTGTGGTCAAAGGAACCCTTGGAAACTTGCCTGTAAGCTTCAGCAAGAAAGCGACTGTGTGTAAGTACGCAGTTCCCGCCGGCTACCCTGATAAGCCTGAGAAGGACAGCGAGGTAAGTGTAGGAGATATCGGGGAAGCTTCCATTTACTATGCCAGCGTCTACGAAAAAGAAGGGAAAGTTTATACAACAAGCTCCCGCGCCATTGCAGTCGTCGGGATTGCGGAAACTATAGCTGCAGCCGAAAAAATTGCCCAAAAAGCCCTTGAAAATCTCCGGGGTAAGCTATTTTTCCGGAAAGATATTGGGACTGCCGCTCTTATCCAGAAGAGAATATCCCATATGAAAGAACTTAGAGGCTAACTGCCTGAAATAGAGGCTGACTGCCTGAAGAGTCCTGCAAAAGTACAGCGTGCAAATAAGTACTATGCAGTAATATAAAGTTTAAGTTCAGTCAGAATGAAGTAAATTCAGCTAGAATGGAGTAGATTTAGCTAGAATAAAGTCGGGGTTGAAGCGATGAAGAAGGATGTACTTTCGATAACTGACCTGTCCAGAGAGGAGATCTATGAACTCCTCGAATCGGCCGCAGACCTGAAAGAAAAACGTAAGGCAGGAGAATCTACAGAGTTCCTGAAGAACAAAAGCCTCGGGATGATTTTCGAGAAATCTTCCACAAGAACCAGGGTATCCTTTGAGGTCGCAATGACTGATTTCGGAGGACACGCCCTTTACCTGAATTCCAGAGATATCCAGGTAGGAAGAGGCGAAACTATTGAGGACACTGCCAGAACCCTCTCAGGCTACCTTCACGGACTCATGGCCAGAGTTATGAGCCACGGAACTGTAAAGAAATTAACCGAATAATCAACGATAACCGTAATCAATGCGCTTTCGGACCGGGAGCACCCCTGTCAGATCCTGGGCGATTTCATGACAATCATGGAATACAAGCGCAGGTTCGAAGGCATGAAGTTCGCCTGGGTGGGAGACGGAAATAACGTCTGCAACTCAGCCCTGCTAGGCTCGGCTATTATGGGAATGGAATTTGTCATAGCCTGCCCGAAAGGATATGAACCGAAAGCCGAATTCCTTGAAAAGGCAAAAGCCCTCGGAGGCAAGTTCACAATCACGGACGACCCCAAAGTTGCCGCAAAAGATGCTGATATCATTTATACGGATGTCTGGGTCTCCATGGGCGACGAAGCCGAACAGGAGAAACGCCTGAAGGACTTTTCCAGGTTCCAGGTCAATACCGAACTCCTTGGAGTTGCAAAGCCGGATGTAATAGTTATGCACTGCCTGCCAGCCCGGCGAGGCCTTGAGATTACGGATGAAGTCATGGACGGCCCCAATTCCGTAATTTTCGAAGAAGCCGAGAACCGCCTGCATGCACAAAAAGCCCTTATCCTGAAATTGATGAGATGAAAATTTCATCAATTCCAAACCTACTTTATATATTTTATAATATTCATGGTTTTTCCGGTTCCTGTCTTTTGAGTTCCGGTTTAAACGGCGTTAAATTCCGCCCCTGAAAAAGCAAATTATTAAAAGAGTCCAGACGAATTTCGTCCTCCGAAGAGGCTTTCAAGGAAAAAGTATAAGAACAAAGAGCACTACTATTGCTCCTGCAACATAAGCTATATCATGCAAGGGTGCCCAGCCAGTTTTTAATTAAGAAGTATCAGTATGCGAGAGTTGCCCAGCCAGGTCAAAGGCGCCAGGTTCAGAGCCTGGTCTTGTAGGAGTTCGTGCGTTCGAATCGCACCTCTCGCACTAATTTTTAATTACTATTTTTACTCAACTTTCACATTATACATATCTGCTTTGAGCTGCAGCGAGGTCTCGGTTTAAGGCGGCGGACTTAGATTTGGTAACGAAGGTTTTCGTGGGTTCGAATCCCACCCCT
>CAZSVY010000095.1:0-7147 GCA_964610495.1 uncultured Methanosarcinales archaeon | reverse complement strand
ATGATTGATGTTTTTGCCGGCGAAGGTGTTCTTATTTTTTCTCTATTTGCATCATCTCTAGCTTTTTTAGATTCCTTTTTGGTTTCAGTTTCTTCTTTGCCAAAGATCTTTCTTAGTATACCCATTTTCTAAACCTCCTTTGCTTCCTTATAATACTATTTTCATGTTAATTAGCTCATTCTCTAAAATACATGACAGATGAGAAAATGGCGGTAAAAGTCCAGCTCGGCGCCGAGTACTATCCGTCCGGCAGGTCATATGGGAATATTAAAATTCCGCAGGCTCCCGAGTATGTAAGGAAGAGGGACTGAAAGCCCCTCCAAGTCTTAGAAACGTCTCAAAATATCTCAAAGCTTCCCAGAATTATTTAAAGCCTTCAAAACCTTACTGCCACATCACTTCAAGAGGCTTCCTGCGAGGGATCCCGTATATCTTATACTGCGGGTAACCGAACATCATTGCATAGGCAGCTTTTCTTCCTGCGGGCAAGCCGAGTTCTTTCTGGAGAGGCTCGTAAAACATTGCAGCCGCAGCAACAAAGCCTGCCCAGCAGGTGCCGATACCGAATGCCGGCGCAGCCAGATCAAAATGGGTAAGGGCGATAATGGCATCAATAGGTGCAATGGGGCTCTCTTCGGGGATATGGGCGAAAAGCAAATGCGGAGCGTCCCGGCAAATGATATCGTATCCCTGATCCCATGCCGAAATAAGCATCGGCACATAGCCGCTCATCGGGTGGTCGGTATTCAGCAGGCTTCTCATCCATTCGATGGTTAATTCGGCAATTTTTCTTACTCTCTCCGGATTATGGACAACCAGCCACTGCACAGGCTGGCCATTGGTTCCCGACGCGGCATAGCGGGCAATATCGAGGATTTCAAGAATTTTCTCCCTTGGTACGGGCTCTCTGGTATAATGCCGCACAGACCTGCGTTTTTTAAGATAAATCCCTATGTCTTCCGGGGAAATTGTGCCGGCGCCGGTAAGCAAGGAAACCTTCTCATCAGGACGGAGATCCAGTGTGAGGGCTTGGGATGGGCAAAAAGCTTCACAGTGCCCGCAGTATAGACAGTGGGAAACATTTGTTTCCTGCACCTGCGGGAGTTGATCCTCATCAACCGAATCGATAATGCCTGATGGGCATATCTTTACACAAATGCCGCACCGCGTGCAGCTATCCTCATCAACGATGACGTGAGCCATAAGTATCAAAACCTGCTAAATGAGTATCAAAAAGTGGTAAAAACGATTATCTACACAGACGCCAGCGTTTATTTACTTTTCCTTTTTTCTGCCTATGTTTCTTTGCCTGTGAAATTTATTCATTTAATTACTGTCTGGGCAAAAGATAGAGGGCTGCACACTTTCCTATCTTTAAGCCGGAATTCAGAACTTAAATTTGCCTTTTTGAGAAAGAAAAGTTAAATAGGCTTCAATATTCAAATCCTGAATAGGAATTCAAAAAAAGATGAATACGGAGAAAAGCAAAGAGAAAAGTAAAGTTTTCTCCTGATAATTACTCCTTTTTAAAAACTATTTTTGTGGCAAACTTACTTTTGCCTGATAATGTTCTTAACCCGCCTGTCCCATTCCGTAGACTCAAAAAGTTCCTTCAGTTCCGGAGAATCTTCGATAAAACAGAAGCCCCAGTAAACCGCAGGCAGGAACTCCCGTTTCCATTGCTCTTTCTTCTTTTTGTCAAGAAACTGGTAGGTTTCCGAAGACGAGAGGCGGCTTACGAACCCGAGCACCTTCACAAGCTCAGGAATAGTCTTCTGGGCCGAACCGAGTTTCAGGCATTTGAGCCTGTGGGTGTCTATCTTCCGGAAATCGGGCTCGAAACCCAGGATTTTTAAGATCCGGTTTTTCTCGGGCATAGAAAGGTGTCCGCCTTCGTATTTGAGGGAGTTCAGGGCCTGGAGTTTCAGCAGCCATTCGACTTCCCCGAAAACCTTGGGTTTGTGTTGCCTTGAAACGTCCCCCAGCCTGCGGTCTTCATAAGCTTCCCGTTTGAGCTTATTTATATTGCCTGAAAGCTCTGCAAGCTCTTCTGCGTCCCTGGGTTCCCTGACCCGGAATCTCAGGGTAGCCCGCATGAGTTCCCGCTTTTCCCGCTCAAAAGCCCCGACATCCTTCTCCTCGGTCAGCGCAAGCAGGCGTGAGAAATATTTTGCCCGAATGGAAGTCGGAGGAAGCCTTACAGGGATTTCCGTGACCTGAGCACCTTTTCCTTTTCCCTTTCCGGGGAGTCCGAGTTCCACCTTCTTAATCTCAATTTTTCCTTCCTCGATCGCCCTGGCCGCATCTCCTTCGGAGAAAAGTTCTTCAAGGCGGATTTCAGGCTGGAGCATCTGGACCTGGTCGACCTTTTCCCCGGAAAAAACACCTTCTCCAAAGCGCTGGTAGAGAGAATCAATATTGTCTGAAATCTCAAAGATATTGCCCTGCTGCTTTCCTGAGATTGGAGAAAGCCTGGTCACCCTTCCGACCTGCTGTTCAAAGAGGCGCATGCTCAGGGTGGGGCGCAACAAAACAAGGGCTTCCAGCCCCGGAAAATCAAAACCTTCAATCAGCATGCCTACGGTACACAGCACATAGGGGGGCTTTCCCATTTCCCTGAAAGCCGTAAGAATAGCACTCTGTTCATCCTTGGGCAGTTCGGAGCTTAGAAAAACCGTATTCCGAAACTCCCCTTCAGGGGTGTGATTCTCGAAATCCACGGGTAGAGCAGGCTCAATATCCTTTTCAATTTCCTGGACTGAGACTTCCCCATTGAAAACCGAGGAGGTAAGCTTTGCATGGAAAGCGTTAATTTCTTCACCGCGTGCCCCTACCCCATAGACACGTTTCCTGACAGGGGCGCAAAAGACGAGCGTTTTTGCATGCCTCTGTTTTACCAGAGAATCGTACACATCTTTTGCAAGCTGAGTTCTTCGGATTACTTTTTTCAGCCTGTCGGGAGTACTGCAGTCTAGGAAAAGATCCTGCTTATCAAGTTCTTCAAGCCCTTTTTCAAAATCAAAGATTTCAAAGATATCTTCCGAACTCTCGGCAATCGTATACTTAAGCGGTGCAAGTTCGTCATCCAGGATGCACTCGGGAAGGGTTTTTGCGTAGATCTCCCTCATGTCCCCTGCAATTTCATCCACGAACTTGACATTCCCGACAACACCCTGGAAGGGGGTTGCGGTCATTCCCAGAATTTTTGTCCTTTCCCCGAACTCGTTGAGAAAATCATTACCTCGATTATTGATGAAATTATGGATTTCATCCACAATTACAAGGTCGGTAAATTCAAGAATCAGGTCTTTGAGCTCGGAACTCTGCTTCCCGAGTACGGTCTGCAGAGAGGCAAAAAGCACAAAACCTTCACCTTTTCCCTTCCCGAAAGCTCTCAAAGTTGCAGCAAGTTCTTTTCTGTCCACCTTATATTCGGACGAGAGAAGCGCACTACCGGGAAATAGGGGCTGGTCTTTCTTCCTGTCATAATAAGTCTGGCTAAGAAGGGGGTTGTTTTTCGAGACCAGGAAAAGCACAAGTTTTCCCTCGTCATAGTACTTTTTCATTATATGTTTCGAAAGAAAGGTCTTACCCCAGCCTGTAGGAACCTTGATATAGCCTCTCTGATTGGTATCAAAATATTTTAGAATATCTTCGAAGATTTTCTTTTTATCTTCCCTCAAGGGCTCAAGCTCGACGATTTCTATGCCGGCTGGGGTTTCATTTGAATCTGTCATCAGTACGCTGTCCTTACACTTTTGACTGTAGAAACTTTTTAATATCTGCTCAAAACCAGAAAGTGCCTTGCAAAGAGGTTTCTGGGAAACTGGTATAGCCACGCAACATTAAATGCTGCATGCAACTGTAAACCAGATAAGAAGTAACTCCCCGTAACTTACAAATATTTAATAAAAATTTCAGTCCAGAAAACTTAAATCAGGATCTTTTCGTCCAGAAGCGAAAAAGAATAACCCTGGAACTGCTTTTATTTAAAAGGAATCCCTTTTAAATAATAAGGATTACGTCAATATATATGTTATCCCAAAAAAGCCAGAGGGAAGAAGCAAATAAGGAATTTTTGCTTCATTCGGCGGCTTCCAAAAAACTTATTTGAAAGAGTGCAGGAGATTTTAAGAGGTTTAGAAGAACCTTGGCCTTGCAGAGAGATATTTTGCAAGTGGCAGTTTCCTGTATGGTTTTCCTGCTATTTCACTTCTGACCCATGTGTTGAGTTCTTCCGGAGTGATCTGGACTTTTTTCGGCTTATTTTGCCCGGACTCGGCCCGAATGGTTACGTTAATGGTGCCGTCCTCGATTTCTTTATCTCCAATGACGACGACGTAAGGGACCCATTCCCTGCCCGCTTCTCTGACTTTCTTTCCTATAGACAGGTCGCGGTCGTCAATATCAACCCTGCAGTCCAGTTTCTGTGAAACTTCTTCAGCAAAGGCAATGTGTTTTTCTGAGATCGGCACAACCCTGACCTGAGTAGGAGAGAGCCACACAGGAAGCATGGGAACTTTCCCTTCTTCGGTTTCCATTGCAGCCTTTTCTAAAAGCGCGTAAATACAGCGCTCGATTGCCCCGCTCGGAGAGCAGTGAAGCACAGTAGGCCGTTCCAGTTTGCCTTCCGGGTTTACATAGGAAATATCGTACCTTTCGGCGTTTTCGACATCAATCTGGACTGTGGAAAGTGCACTTGCCTTTTCAAGGGCATCTACGAAGTTAAATTCGAACTTGAGCACGAAGTAGAAGAAACGGGTATCCCACATCTCCACAAGCACGGGTTTGTTGACCGTCCTTGCCATACTGACTACAAGCTCTTTGTTCGACTCGTAAAAGTCCCTGGTGAAGCGGATCGCAACCTCGTAATCGTTAATATGGATCCCCATATTTTCAAGCACATCGATACAGAGGTCATACTGCTGTTTGAACTGGTCCACAGCCTGGTCCATGTCCTCGCAGAGGGTGTGCATATCAGGCATGGTAAAAGCCCGAAGCCTTCTCAACCCCACAAGTTCTCCCCGCTGTTCCTTCCTGAAACTGTAACGGGTCATTTCGATCATCCTGAGAGGCAGGTTCCGGTAGGAAATCGTCATGTCATGGTTCATAAGGAACTGCCCGAAACAGGCTGCAAAACGCAGGAACATCTGCCGCTTGTCGGACTCGATGGAATACTGCCTTGCAGGGAACCTATCCAGGTATTTTTTCAGGGTAGGATGGTTCATATCATACATGATAGGGGTTTCGACCTCCATTGCCCCGAACTCGGTTGCGACATCAAGCACATAGTTTTCAAGGAGGGATTTTACAAGCCTGCCTTTGGGATAATAGCGCATATTCCCGGAATCGGACCCTGGCTCGTAATCCGCAAGCTCAAGCCTCCGCATAAGCTCTACGTGAGGAGGAGCCCGCTCAACAGCCCTGCTCTTGGAAATTTCGTAATTTACGAACTGCTGAAGTTTAGGGTAAGGCGCAAGATCAAAACTCTCAACTTCATGAAGTTCTCCATCAGTGGTAAGGATGCGCCAGTAAGATTTTGCCGTACCTTCGGCTTTGAGGGCTTCGGAAACAACCTCCTCTTTTTCCCCGGCTGCTTCTGCCTTGCCTGACGGTTTTGCCGCAGCCTCCGGGCGAATGCTCCTGGAAAGTTCGGAAAGGGGATGCCCTTTACAGCTTATACTGAAGGCCTTGTACCATCCGAAAGGAGCACGTTTGACCTCATACTTACCTGAGAGTGCAGTCTCTATTCCTTTCAGAACCTGTACTGCAACTTTCGGAGAGGAAAGGTCAGAACTTAAGTGAGCGTAAGGATAGAGCATTATACGGTCGGTTTTGACCTGGGCAGCTACCTTTTCGATTTCGGAAACCGTCTTTTCTATAGTTTCCTCAGGGTTTGCCTCATCTACACTTTCCACAGCCATAAAAGCGGTAAGTGCATCCTCAAGCCTGCCGGACTTTAAGGACTCTTCGATTTTTTCAGCAACTGGAGTTTGTTTTTTGGTTTCGTATTCAATATAATCAGAGTGAATCAGCAATAACTGCATTCTATCACCTGTTTTCGCACTGGGATTTTGTTCAGAATTAACTTCGGTCTGGAATTTTGTTCCGAATTAGCTTCGGTTGAAGCAAATAATTGATTTATATAAGACTGTCTGCGGCCTGTACCCGCCAGTAGAGCTTGATTAAAGGAGTGAAGAAGAATATATGACAGTCCTAATATCCTTCAACGATATAAAACAATCCCTTTCGATTGATATTTTTGTACATATCCTGAAAAACTCTCAGGCTTCCAACATTTTTCAGCTCACTTCTGGAGCCTGATTTTTGGAAATTACTTGTCTGAGCCAACCTTACAGGAGCGTCCGGGGTTTTTGAAGTCGATGAGAGTCTCGGCAAGTTCGGGATGGACCTGTTCCTGATAAACCCTGTAAGCCGCAACCAGAGCTCCGAGGAGAATAGGGGCTGCAAAAAAGCCTGCAATTCCTCCGACAAAAGCTCCGCCCAGGAAGGCAAGCATGAGCAGCATGGGATGAATCCTGGATTTCAGGCTGGTCAGGTAGGGCCTGAGAATCAATTCAGGAGGGCCGTAGATTATGAGGGAGGAGACTGTAAAGAAAAGAGCTGCACTCTCAAACCCGGACTCGAGGTACCGCATTAAAGCCAGAGGTACAAGTACCATATATCCGGCAAAAAGAGGAATTATCGAAGCTATGAAGATGAGGGTTGCAAGGGCCAGAACATGTTGAAACCCGAAAACGTAGAAAACAAAAACCGAGGTTACGCTTACTATGAGGGCAGAGTAGGCATTGCCTATGAAAATTGCTTTAAGGATCATATCGAGGTGAAGCGCGTAACGATTTACAATTCCTTTGTACTCTTTTGGCATCACTCCAAGAAAAGCGCAGTAAAGCCGGTCCCCATCAGCGAGCATAAAATAGCAGAAAATGATTGAGACTATAAAATTAATAAAAAAGAGGCCGATGCTCTGGGCATATGAAAGAAGCCCTATACTGCCTACTGCGGGGAGTAGCGAGGTAAAAAGGTCCCATATAGCGGAATTAATGCTTTCTAGAATTTCTTCAGGTATATTCAGACCACTTATGAAATCCAGAATTGCTGCCGCAACTGCCGTCTGATTGTCAAT
>CAZSVY010000094.1:0-2764 GCA_964610495.1 uncultured Methanosarcinales archaeon | reverse complement strand
TTAACTCACCAGCAGGACAGAGTTGAAAACGATACCTGATAAAAATATCACTGGATAAAAGATAATATTGGTCTGCGGGACAAAAAGTCGCAAATATTTTTCAGCATATCGAGGAATAGAGAGAAGAAGAGCAAAATATCTTTCAAATCTTTTTTTCACAATTTTTCTTCACAACTTTCTTGACAATTTTCTTCATAACTTCTTTATAAAATTTCTTCATAACTTTTCTTTATTAATCTCAGCAGCTGAATTTTAGCATCTGGGTAGGGTCTGCTGAAATTTCTCATAATAACATTAGCTTCGAATTACCTTCAAAAAATAATCGCTGGTAAAATCCCTGTACCCTTCTCTCATCACTTTTATCTTGATGTATCCTTCAGCTTTTCCCGGAGGCAGTTCGGGATTAGAAAATTTTAATGTTACCTTTCCTTCAAGGTCTGTAACGCCTGAATAAGCCTTTTTCCTATCAGGGCTCCAGGCAATCACATTTGCGTCCCCTATCCCACGATTCTCGCTGTCAAACACTTTTACAAGCAAGCTCAGATTTGTTTCCTTATTGATCTCTCCTTCAGGTGAAGGCAAAGAAAATGCGCTTATATTTGTTGTTGCATACATGGGTTTCGGAGGAGTGGGGGCATTGCTAACGGCCGAAAGAACCGCGTAAAATCCGATGAGACCGATAACCGTAAGCACGACAATCCTTATTGGAAGCCCCAGAGTTCCTGCTTCATCGCGTTTGAGTTTTTCACGCAGAATATGCGACTCCTCCCTGCAGTTTTATTCCGTGAATTTTTATTTCTGGAAGGTATTCAGTCCTCTGGCCTTGCAATCACCTGGTCTTGATGATCATAACGGCATCCTTTTTCTCGTAGTCATAAAAGCCGTCGGCCAGGATTTTCAGATCCATTGCCCCTTCGTTCTGGTTGGGGTCAAGCCTGATCCTCGCATTGTCTGCGGTTGTCAGGAAAGTAATCCCGTCAGCGCCCGTAGTGTTCGAGGCTGCCCCGCCAAGCCCTCTCAGAATAACGTTTGCGTTCCTCACCGGATTTCCGTCCTGGTCAGTTGCTTTTACCACTACGGTTATTGCAAAGGGGTTTTCTGCGGTTGTGGAATCAACTATTATTGAGTTTCCTTTCTCAAGAGTACCACCTCTAAGCCCTGTGCTTTCCACAAATACCGACATATCCTTTGTCGGAGTCGGCATGATCGAAATCAGCGTTGCAAGGGCAACCATCCCGACAACAAGCATTACCACAATGTTTATCGGGAGCTCCATGGCTTTTTCGTCACGTCTAATCAATTTAATTCTTACCATATTTTATCCCCATTAAACTTTGTTAAGTTATTCACATCAAACTGTATTAATTTTTTGATAGTATATCTCAGCTCTTTTATTATATCGGGGGCACAGAGGGTTATGAATGCTCCGCCCGTTAGAGGTTGTCCGACAATTCTATTTCAGGGTGAAAAGATAACGAAAAAAAGCATTTAAGACCTTCAGATTGAAAAAGAAGGAATTTGTTTATTACTGGCACTAATTGTTGGACAGCCTCATTAGGGTGGGGTGGCCGCACGCAATTTGATTTTAATCTGTTAGTGTAGAGTATGAGCACAAAAAACAGTATCGATAGTTATATTTTTACTGGAAAAACAAATTTTAGGTCTTTAATGAAGTAGAACAATATATATTAATATGCTATTAACCTTTTATTAACATGATATATATGGTTCAAGCAATTATAAACATTGATGAGCGTACTAATCGAGTTTTGAATATTATCAAGGCTAAATACGGTTTAAAAGACAAAAGTGCTGCTATTAATAAGATGGCTGAAGAGTATGAAGAAGAGATTTTAGAGCCAGAGTTAAGGCCTGAGTACATTGAAAAATTGAAGAAAATAGAAAAACAGGAAGCTATAGAAGTAGGCACGGTTGAAAACTTAAGGAAACGATACGGTCTTTGATTTTTATGTATTTTTTAAAAATCAGATCGGAACTTGATAGTAAATTTGAAAAATTAGCAAAAAAGAATAAAAAACAACTTGAAATTATTTTAGATAAAGCTAACGGGATCTTAGAAAATCCACATAGGTACAAAAATTTAAGAGCTCCGATGAACCATTTAAAAAGAGTGCATATCGATAAACATTTTGTTTTAGTCTTCTCTGTCGATGAGGACTCAAAGACTGTAACCCTGGAAGATTACGATCATCATGATAATGTTTACTAAATTTTAAATTATAGGACTTACGCAGTTGCCTGCAAAGCAGGCAACTTTTGAATTTCCGTAAATTTCATCCTAAGTCATAGATTGGATTTCTTATAAATTGACTGACAGCATTTCTTGTAATACTCAATTTTGTTTCAAACCATGTAATTCCGGTAGTTATTCTTTGGATTTCAAATCTGAGAAATGCTCTTAGTGCCATCATAATATGTGCTCTCTGTACACTATTTCTCCTTGCATGACAGCGTTCCACTCCACAAAACTGTTTTATTCCTCTATGATACTCTTCAATTTTCCAGGCTTTCTTTGCTAACTCTTTTCTTTTTTCTTCCTGCATATCCAGTACATCTGTAGCCCAGTCTTGCGTGTCTCCATCTGTGGAAACTATCCGAAATACCTTAATAAAGCCATATTCTTTCAGATGAACCGTCATTCCTTCTGGTGGAATAGCTAACAATTCAATTGATACATTGCCAGTTTTATCGGGATTAACTAACCGGTTTTTCTTTAACCTGGTTAGCCAATTCCATCCTTTTT